>SMWY01000116.1 GCA_004356555.1 Candidatus Dadabacteria bacterium | reverse complement strand
TACCCCGGATGAAATTAAAGAGGATATCCTGCGTTATGATGAGCTGGGAGTCAGTGAGATAATTTTTGAATTTAATTTCGATCCGGAAATGACTGTAGAAAGGATGTCTGATTATATGGAAATGCTCGCCCCTTCTTGACCGTCAAGCTCGGTTTAAGTCGGAATGCGGGCAGCGCCCGGCGGACAGTGTCCGCTTCCATATGATTTCTAAGATGCTTCGCAGGATAGGGTCAAGCTGTATAGTTTCAATCTGGCAGTAGAGATAAATAGAACTCATATGCCGGCGGGTGCTACCCGCAAGGGAGCCGAAGCTACCTGACCAATCAGATGACCTTTTATATATAGTCTTTTCTGCCAAAAATCTAACTTATGGACCTATTATAAGGGGGGGCAGGTCAGAGTGCAATGTACGTATTGACCTGTCCATAAATACCCCTACCCCAACTATACGGGGGGGATGGGTGAGCATGGGGTACCCATACGTAGCTATAGAGTCTCATAGACGCATAATGTTGTCAGAAAAACTCAGGTGAATGGCTAGAGTTTAGATAAGTAGTTTTCTATGGGCCGGTTTTTTGAAGACCCACATCATTTGGTTGCCGCCGCGCTGTATTTCGTAGGGCACTTTCTTAATCTTTACTACAAAACCGTCTCTTTCAAGCTCTTCGATCAAGGGGTCAATATGGGGTGAGCGGTTCAGCATAAGATCAAGAAGAGGGAAGATGCGAGCCTCTTCCGATACCCTGAGCATTTCGTATACAGCCGCCTTGTGGAAGTTGTAATCGTAGTGATCGGAGTATAAAAAAAGGAAATGAGAGCAGAGCGCTATATCAAAAGTCCCGTCCTGGAATTCCAGCGAGGGCAGCTCTCCCCTCAGATATCTTCCATCCTCTTTTCCCTGTTCAAAGTCGGAGGTGAAATTATCTAGCGCCTCTTTACGGTGATCTCTTAAATCATCTGGGGACATATGATAGGTCCATGTCCAGTCTCCGGGAGTGTTGCGGACCTGCTCTATTATGTTGTCTACTACTTTATCGAATTTACGCTGAATGTCCTTTGCGCTGAACATATATATGGGGTCTATCGAAACCACCGGTTTTCCCATAGCGTACATCTCGGCGTTAAAGCTGGCAGGACCGTCCCCTACGCCAATTATGCGCTTGCACAGGTCCTGTTTTGAAAGGTTAAACATGAGGCGGTACTCATCAAACGACCTCCCAAGAGGAACCACCTTTTTTAACTTCATAGCCATGGAGTATTAATTAAACCCCCAGCTTTGGAAAAATCAATATTTAGGGAATGATGATACGGACACTGCACGCAGGGCGTGCCCCCACACTATTTCTAAAAACCTCCCAAGCTGAATTGAACCTCCGGGCTCTCACCATACCTCAGAAGTAATTTAAAAATAGTCAGCTAGCGGATAGCACCCGGGGGCATACGAGCTATACGTATCTCTATCACCGGATTGAAACTGTACAAATTAATCCTATCCTGCGAAGCATCTTAGAAATCATATAGAAACGGACACTGCATGCAGGGCGTGCCCCCACACTATTTCTAAAAACCTCTCTCCTCTGTAATATAGAAGCTAATAAGCTCCACCTATCCTGCTAAGCATCTTAGAAATCATATGGAAGCGGACACTGTCCGCCGGGCGCTGCCCGTGAAATAACTATTGCATTTAAATCCTCCATTTGTTAGGCTTTGGATAACGAAACAGCGGAGGTCAAGTAGCATGAAAAAGTATTTTCTAAGAGGTGTAATACCTCTATATATAGTTCTCGTTATTTTGGTATTAGGCAATTTTGAGTACGCTAATGCGGAGTCAAGAGAGGATGTTGAGTCCCTTGTTAAGCAGAGTCTTATGGTGTGGAACACAGGTAACACTGCTATAGCCGAGCAGCTTTACTCGCCCGATATTATAATACACCTGGTCGACCAGGATAATTCAGAGCTTAAGGGCACCACTGCTCTTATGGATTACCTGAGGTTTTTAAGGATCGCTTATCTCGATATGAAGTTCGAGCCCGATCATATGAGTATAGACGGCAATAAAGTTACAACCGAGATGACTTTTACCGGAACCAATAGCGGTCCCAGGGGAGATTTGCCCCCTACCAATAAGAAGGTCAAGGTTTCAGCCGTACTGATCTCCCAAATTACTGATGGTGAGATATCAGAAGAATGGCTTTATATAAACATGGCTTCCGTTTACAAACAGCTCGGGTTTACCCTTACTCCTCCTTCGGCAGAAGAGTAGGGTCATAATATAATTCTTAGATATATTATTTGCTAACTCAAAACGAAAAGGGACAATTATTAATGCCGATTTACGGACCAGAGCTCGACGACCCTGTTAGTATTCCTGAACTGCTTAGATACGGACTAGAGAATAAGCCTGACGAAGATGCACTTATCTCTCTCGATACTGGACATACATGGCGTGAGCTGGATGAATCCTCAACCCGTCTGGCTAGAAACTATCTTGCGCTCGGGCTAGAACCGGGTGACCGTATTGCTTCCCTTATGCCCAACAGGACCGCTCTAATCGTTCACTACATTGCATGCATGAAGTCGGGCTTGATCGGTGTGCCTCTTAATTACCGCTACATGTCCCCAGAGATTGACCACGCGCTTGAAGTAAGCGGGGCGTCTGCCTTAATCGCGCATGCTGAGCGTGCAAAGGATATTTCAAATTGTAAAAATGTCAGCAAGCTGCCTCTGGGCACTATCAGTTACGGCGCTAAAGATAGTGCAAGCCCGAGCTTTGAGGAGCTCGTCACAAACGATATTGAGGGAGTTGAACTTCTTGCCCCCGACCCTAACTCGCCTGCGTTTATTTTCTTTACCTCAGGCAGCACAGGGCCCGCAAAAGGTGTTACGCACTCTTATGAGTCTTTAAGGTGGATGTTCGGGAGCTGTGCAGAGGGGTTTGAAATGAACGGAGATGATACCATTTTGTCCGGCTCTTCAATTTCTCATATCGGCGGGTTTATATTTTCGTTCATGGCTCTATCTAAAGGTGCAAGAGTGCTGGTTGCCAGGAGATTCGATCCCGATGAGATAATTCCGCTTCTCAGAGAGAACAGACCAACTGTTCTTTGTATGATTCCGGCAGCTATGTTCCGTGTCATCCGCGACCATGGCGCCACACGTGAAGATTTCACAACCATCAGGCTCTGCCGCTCCGGGTCAGACAGTGTTCCTCTTGAGCTTGAGCGTGAGTTTATGGACCTTACCGGACATCCAATTGACGAAGGCTACGGTTCAAGTGAAATAGGGCTTGCTACTTTAAACCCGCCCTCAGGTGTAATAAAAATGGGCTCAATTGGTCCACCACTACAAGGATTTGTATTCTCCATAAGAGACGAAGATGGTAATGAACTCCAAACAGGCGAAGACGGAAACGCTTGGATAAAGACTAAAAGTCTTATGGTAGGGTATTGGGAAAACCCTGAGGCTACAAAGAAGGTTATAACGGACGGCTGGTTTAATGTAGGAGATGTGCTTAGAGCGGACGAAGACGGATACCTCTGGTTTAAGGGGCGAAAGAAACAGATCATAGTGCATGACGGCTCCAACATCTGCCCGCAGGAAGTAGAGGGAGCTCTTTTGGAGCACGAGGCAGTAGAGCTTGCGGGTGTCGTGGGGATTCATGACGTGATGCACGGTGAGAATGTACGCGCATTTATAACTGTTAGAGAAGGCGCTCGGCAACCAAAAGTTATGGAGCTAATAAAGTTCGCTCGCGAGAGAGTAGGCTACAAAGCCCCTGAGGATATAGTTATTCTCCAAGAGATGCCCCTTAACCCAACAGGCAAAATTGACCGACTAAAACTTAAACGCCTGGCCGAAGAGGAGCACAGTCATAGATAAAACTACAGTATAATTCATTTCGGCCGAGAAATTTTCAAAAAATGTAGGTGACTCCGCTTACCTGTCGATACACAATATATGAAAATAAAGAGCCGCCGGATATTCTATGGGCAATTAAATAGATTGCTTACCATGTCCTGATACTTTGATGTCGGGTAATTTTGAGTAGCCGCTGTTGTAGTCCATTCATAAATTCCAAAGAATTTGTTCGGCGCACTGATATTAGTCTCATCCTCGTCAAACCACTCAAAATAAAAAGACTGGATTTGGTTTATGCATGCCCACGTTTTGTAGGTATTTAGCATCGTAGTCAGATCGGGATAGAGGGATTTATCGTTCGATCCCGGGGTACTCGTATCTCCCGTGGTGTATCCGGTCTCTGCCATAAATGACTTGCCCAGGCACGCTGTGGGAGTATTGTTTTCGTACCATTCCGTAATGCTGACATCGACGCACTCGGGGGGAGTGTTACATCCCGTTGGGATATTCTTGCCCGTGCATACTATAGTCGTTCCTGGGGGACTCTCGCCTTTTAGAGGACAGTAAAGATCAAATCCTACCGCATCAAGATTTGCCGTATTGCAATATTCCTCGGCTGTGGGTGTAGCCGGAGAGGTTGGGATCCCGACTAAGGTTGTAGCGATTTTAACGTTGCTGCCCCCTGAAATTGTATTAAGAACCGCGCGCAAGTTCGTGGCCGCCATTCCTAAAAGCGCCGGGCTGCACGGCGTGCATCCGAAGCTCCCGTTCACCTCATTTCCCAAAATGATGCCGACTATGGTTCCGTCCATAATGTGCGGTTCAAGCGGGGTTATGTAAGGATCATACTGGCCCTTTAGAAAAGTAGCGGCGAAAGTTGCGTCGTCTGCCAGCTTTGTGATTGTCCCGTTCTCCGTTCCTACCACTACTTTAACGCCCTGTTTGCTTGCCGCATCAGTCACGCTGTAGTTAGGGGAATAGAGTCTCAGTAGCGTTGCATCTACAGACTTCATCTGTTCCATGTCCACTTCATAGCAGGCTACGCACTCATCCAGGGTGCAAAAGGGGTTGGGGCTCCCGGTGCATGCTGGCATTGGCGCGCTGGGGTTGGTTATAAAGGCGGCGTTTACGTCACATCCGTCCATCGTAATATCCCGATTATTCCTGCAGCGGGAAATGCTCGTCCATGAGTAATCTACCCCGAACTGACCTCCGTCAAATATATTCATTAATACAGCGCTCAAGCCATCGCCGTTATCACTGCCGCCCGTGTTATTACTGCCTGAATTGTTATTGTTGCACCCGCCAATGCTTCCAATAGTAATAAATCCAAATATTAATACTAATACGAAAAACCTTGAAAAATTCTTAAACACTTTAGTGATATTTTTCATTGAAATCCCTCTATCTCTACTATTTTAATACTATTAATTACTATAACTGTGATTTGATCTACAAACATGAATGTAAATCATTCTAATAAAAGAAGTCAGCTAGCGGGTAGCACCCGCAAGCAAACGAGTTCTGCAATTAAAGATGCAGCCATATTCGGTTTTAGCTTCTTTTTTCTTGTATCTCATGTGATTTATTTTTCTTTTTCATATATCTTATAAAGATTGCTTATTTTATTATCAGAGATACATTAGATCTATAATTAATTAAAGGAGTCCTATTTTGAACTAGGATTGTAAAAAAGACAGCTCTGACGATAAATTGTCTGTAATGTCTTATAAAAAATTAAGAAGAATTGTAGGTTTTTTGGGAATTGGCTTACCTATAGTTGTGTTTATCGGGGCTTTGATTTTTAATGATGGATTTATTGCCGGTTCAATCAGTGGTTACTATTACACAAAGATGGGGAGCGTGTTTGTAGGTGTTATGTTTATTACTGGCTCATTCTTTTTCGTATACAGAGCATACGATTGCATTATTGATGATATTGCCGGTTATTTGGCTTGTCTCTTTGTTGTAGGCACAGCCATATTTCCCACTGCAAAGGAAGCAACAATATGTTGCGAAGAGCAATTAGAATTATTTCCTGTACCTTGGTATGAGACCATTAGCATAAGTCATGTGCACTTTGTCTTTGCAACATTGTATTTTTTAACGCTGATTTTCTTTTCCATGTACTTATTTACAAAATCTAATAAGAAGAAGATGAGCAATTGTACTCCTGAGAAGAGAATAAGAAATAAAATATATATAGCTTGCGGAATTGTAATGGCAGTGTGCATTATTCTCCTCGCAATAAATTTTATATTTATCTCATGCGAGTACAGTAAAGAAATAGAATGGATCAAGCCGGTCTTGGTTTTGGAAACTGTAGCTGTTTGGTTTTTCGCTATATCGTGGTTAACAAAGGGAGGGCTAATATTTCCTGATAAGGCGAAGGAATCGTGATATTGACAGCAAATGACTTCAACCCTAAGATCGCCAAGAATGTAGGAGACTCCGCGTACCGTGCCATACACGTACGGCGTGCTCCCACACTATTTCTAAAAACCTCTCTCCTCTATACTATAGAAATTGCGAAGTCTCACTCATTCGCTTTCTTGGTGCTATACTCATATTAAAACTAGATAGGAGAAGATTAAAATGGATATAGATGAGAAAACATATGCCCAAATAGCTGAAATGATTCATAGTGACGATAGCCCCGTCGGTATAGACGCCAAGAAAACACATATTTTGATTTTGCACAAGCTCAGTCAAATAGAGAAAAGGTTAGATGCGATTGAGAAGCAACAGAAGTCGGAAAATGGTTGATTCATTGCTTTTTGGACCCCCTTTTTGCCATGCTCGGTTTAAGGTGGAATTATGAATAACGCAACGCTTCTTGGCCATTCTGATGACCTTCTATATATAAGCTTTTCTGTCAAAAATCTAACTTATACTATGGACCTATTGTAGGGGGTCAGGTCCTATATACAGAAGGAGGTTCGAAAACCATGAATAGTTATAACCTTACTCCGGAGCAACAGGTAATGGCAGATATGTGGGAGCGGCACATGGCCGCCGAGTTCGAGGAGAAGAGTATCAGTGAGACCATGGAGACAATGACGTCGGATCCGTTCGTCAATCATGTCCCTGTCATGACAGGTGGCGTCGGCTCCACTGAAGTCCGCCACTTCTACAGCACTTATTTCATCCCGGGTCATCCACCGGACACCGAGATCGTACCGGTTGCTCGCACTGTTGGAAAGGACCGCTTAGTGGACGAGCTGATTCACAAGTTTACCCACACGATCGAGATGCCGTGGATACTCCCCGGCGTAATGCCTACGGGCAAGCGGGTAGAAGTTGCCGTCATCGTGGTTGTGCAGTTTAAAGACGGCAAGATCGCAGGTGAGCGGATTTACTGGGACCAAGCCTCCGTACTTGCGCAGATCGGCTTGATCGATCCCAGGGAGGTACCCGTAGTGGGGATCGAGGCCTCCCGCAAAGTTGTCGACGTCGCGCAGGAACCATCCAACAGGTTAATCATGCGTACCAGCGGATAACTAGGTGGAGGATAGTGTCTGCTTCCATATAATTTCAAAGATGCTTAGCAGGATAGGATCAAGCTGTATAGTTTCAATCTGGGAATAGAGGTAAGCAGAACTTGTATGCCTGCGGGTGCTACCCGCTAGGGGGTCTGGGCTCCCCTTGTTATTTTTAATTTGTAGTTTTTTAAACTTTAAGCAGCTACTTTCCTTCTTCTTATAACCATAAACCCGATTATCCCTAAAATACCCGCCAAGGCTATAAGACCCCATTGGTTTAGTGTGGGGATTGCGGTTAGAGGAATTGTGCCATGGTCCTATTATAAGTGGGCAGGTCAAACGTCCAATATTCTTGTGATGTATAAATAATATACAGTTGTATAATAATTAACCATATTAAAGAGCTATGATAAATCTTAAGATGCTATAATCATTCATTTTTATAAACTTGGCACAAGGTTTGCAAGTATAGCAAATCTATTAGAGGACATTCAGGCGAACTAACACAAGGAGGTTTTTAATGAGTGATAATATCAACAAAATATTAGCTGCCAACTCACAATATGCTGAGAATTTCGGTGAAAAAGCGGACCTGGGCATGCCGCCGTC
>SMWY01000018.1 GCA_004356555.1 Candidatus Dadabacteria bacterium | reverse complement strand
CTCTGACCAGCTGAGCCTTTAAAGTGAAGGCGTACGGTTTCTTCAGGAAGGCCGTCTTTACCGTAGCGTCTTGTAAGCTCACTGCCTAAAATTGTTCCAACGGTTCGGTTTATGTTCCTAATAGGAAGTATTGCCTCGACCGGTTCTCCTTTTTCAAGAGTCGGCTTACAAATATCGAGCAAGATTTTATTATCGAGCGCCTCATCGAGCCCATGATCCTGCTCAATTTGAGAGTATCTGCCGTAATCACTGGGAACATCCGGCTGATAAATCACGTCTGAGAGATCTATGCCCTGTGCTTTCCAGTGATCTACCACTCTTCTCACTTCAAGCTTGTCGGTCCTTCCTATCATTTCATTGATAGTTCTAAAACCGAGCTCAGCCATTATCTCCCGTATCTCCTGAGCAACAAAACGCATAAAATTCATCACATGAACGGGGTCACCGGTAAATTTCTTACGTAATTCAGGGTTCTGTGTCGCAACTCCTACAGGACATGTATCCAGATGGCAGACACGCATCATAATGCAGCCGAGTACTATCAACGGAGCGGTTGAAAAACCGTACTCCTCTGCCCCTAGGAGCGCTGCAATCACAACATCGCGGCCCGTTTTCATCTGACCGTCAGTCTCAAGCACTACACGGCTCCGCAAGTTATTAATTAGTAGAGTCTGATGAGTTTCAGCAAGCCCAAGCTCCCAAGGAAGCCCCGCATGCTGGATACTGCTTTGAGCTGACGCTCCGGTTCCCCCGTCGTGACCACTTATTAGGATCACATCGGCGTGTCCCTTCGCAACTCCGGCAGCAATTGTGCCTACACCAACTTCGGACACTAATTTTACATTTATACGTGCGTATTGATTTGCATTTTTAAGGTCATAAATAAGTTCTGCCAGGTCCTCAATTGAATAGATATCATGATGAGGAGGGGGTGATATTAAGCCCACTCCCGGTGTTGAGAATCTGACTTTGGCTATCCATGGATATACCTTTTTACCAGGGAGCTGACCACCTTCTCCAGGTTTTGCGCCCTGAGCTATTTTTATCTGTATCTCCTCAGCGTTAACAAGATACTCACTTGTCACTCCAAAGCGTCCCGAAGCAACCTGTTTGATTGAACTTCTTCTTAAATCCCCATTCTCATCAGGAATATTTCGCGCAGCGTCTTCCCCGCCTTCCCCGGTATTACTCTTTCCCCCAATCCTGTTCATCGCAATTGCAAGACTTTCATGTGCCTCTGAGCTTATAGCGCCGTAGGACATCGCACCCGTCTTAAAACGCTTACAAATAGATTCAACCGATTCTACTTCGTCAATCGGTATGGGCTTTGAGTCTGATTTAAGCTCTAAGAGCCCCCTTAAAGTACATAGTTGTTTGGATTCGTCATTAACCAGATCTGAGAATTTTTTAAATTGCTCAAAGCTGTTGGCTTGACAGGCACGCTGCAGCATGTGAACCGACTTGGGGTTAAAAGCGTGGTGCTCGCCGCCAGGACGCCATTGATACAGGCCGCCTTCATCAAGAGTTTCGGGAACCACATCACGATCCGGATAAGCAGTATTGTGTCTTAGTTTAATTTCTTCAGTTATGACCTCTATCCCTGCCCCTTTAATTCTTGTCGGAGTCCAGGTGAAATACTTGTCGACAAAATCGTGATTGAGCCCGATTGCTTCAAATATCTGTGCTCCATGATAGCTCTGAATAGCAGAGATACCGATTTTCGACATTGTTTTTACAACACCTTTAACAACACTTTTGTTATAATTAATTAGGGCCTTCCCCTTATCGATTCCTGTAAGCATCCCCTCATTAATCATGTCTTCTATGGTCTCATAAGCCAGATAAGGATTAATAGCACTTATTCCATAACCAATAAGTAGCGCAAAATGATGGACCTCTCTTGGATCCCCGGATTCAAGCACTAAACCGACTTTCATCCGGTTTCCGTTTCTTATTAAGTGATGGTGCAGACCTGCTGATGCTAAAAGAGCCGGAATCGGAGCATTGTCTTTGTTAAATCCCCTATCTGAGAGTATTAAAATGTTTGCGCCTTGAGATATCGCTTTATCCGCATTCTCAAATAGTTCATCCAAAGCCTGCTCTAATCCCTTGCTACCACCTGATATTTTAAACAAGATTGGAAGAGTGGCCGATTTAAAGTTTTCATTATCAAGGTTTTTAATCTTCCCGAGATCTTCGTTTGTTAGCACAGGTGAATCAAGTGTAATTTTCCTGCAGTTCTCAGGAGCAGGATTTAAAATATTTAGCTCTGGGCCAAGAGTCATCTCGGTTGCCGTAATAAGCTCTTCACGAATTGAATCTATGGCCGGGTTTGTCACCTGGGCAAATAGCTGCTTGAAATACTCATATAAGAGTCTTGGTTTGCTTGAAAGAATGGCTATAGGAGTATCCTTACCCATAGAACCCACAGGCTCAACCGCGTTGTCGGCCATAGGTCCTATAAGAATCCTAAGGTCTTCAAATGTATAACCAAATGCCCGTTGTCTTAATAAAACTTTTTCGTGATCAGACCCTGGCTCGACACTTTCTTCATTAGGAGGCTCAATATCATTTATAGATACCAAGTTATTATCAAGCCACTCTCTATAGGGCTTTTCTTTAGAAAGTTTGTCCTTAAGTTCTTCGTCTTCAATAATACGCCCTTGCTCAGTATCTATTAAGAACATCCTTCCAGGCTGTAGTCTTCCCTTATGAAGAACCATCTCCGCAGGGACATCCAGCACCCCTACTTCAGATCCCATTATGACAAGGTCATCTTTTGTTACGTAGTAACGAGAAGGACGTAATCCATTTCTATCGAGTACCGCACCCACTTTCGATCCGTCAGTGAAAGCGATTGAGGCAGGGCCGTCCCATGGCTCCATTAGACAGCTATGGTATTCATAGAAAGCCTTTTTCTCGTCGCTCATAGTCTCATGTTTCGACCATGGCTCTGGGATCATCATCATCACTGCATGTTCTATCGGACGCCCGGCTAAGGTAAGGAACTCAACACAGTTATCGAAGTTGCCGGAATCACTACCTTCAGGCGCTATGATCGGGAAAACCTTTTGTAGATCATCTCCAAATACATCGGATGAGAACACAGCCTGACGCGCGTGCATCCAGTTAATATTCCCTCTCAAGGTATTGATCTCACCGTTATGAACAATGTAGCGATAAGGATGAGAACGATCCCAGCTCGGGAATGTGTTCGTACTAAAACGAGAATGGACAAGAGCTATCGCCGACTCCATATCCGGATCATTTAAATCAGGATAGTATATTTCGAGCTGCCATGTTGTCAGCATTCCCTTGTATACAGTAGTTTTACTTGACAGACTGGCTACATAGAGAAATTCACCGCCTTTCATACCTGAAAGCTTTATCTCATTTAGGGCTCTTTTTCTGATTATAAAGAGCTTTCGCTCAAAATCCATCTGGTCTGTAATTTCAGGATTGCGTTTAATAAAGACTTGTTTTAAATAAGGTTCACATTCTCTTGCAGTATTACCCAATGAGGAATTATCAGTGGGTACATCGCGCCAACCGAGAACCTTTTGACCTTCTTCTTCAATTATCCGCTCAAATGCTTTTGCGCATACTCTACGCTCTTCAGCATCCTGAGCGAAAAAGACAGCTCCAACTCCATATTCTTCCGGTGAAGGTAATGTGATACCAATCTCTTCACACACCTTCTTAAAGAATTTATGTGGTTTCTGTATTAATATGCCGGCGCCGTCACCGGTATTAGTTTCACAACCACAAGCGCCGCGATGCTCAAGATTTAAAAGCACCTGCAGGGCGCTTCGGACAATTTTATTCGATTGTACGCCTTTAATGTTAACCACAAACCCAATACCACAAGAGTCGTGTTCAAACTCGGGGTCATAAAGACCCTGCTTAGGCGGATATCCAACAGGCTTCATAAAAACACCTTCCCAAGAGTAGTTAAAAATGCAGTAATTTATAGTTTACTTAAAGGATTGACCCTAGAACTACAGCCGACTAACCCATTATAAATTTAAGTTGTAAAAGGCTACAAGTCAACACAAGAAGCTCCCGTGTCAACCCCAAAGGGCTATTTTAACATAAGAATGCGATCTTTGCACATTGGATGCGGGTGTTTAGGCTTTATAGAGGTTGGTAATAGGGAAACGACGGTCTTTGCCAAATGCCCTTGCCGTAATCTTAATACCGGGTGGAGCTTGCCTTCTTTTATATTCGTTTTGATCCACCAATTTTATTATCTTCTTTACAATAGACTTCTTAAATCCCAGTGAAATAATCTCTTCTGCACTGAGATCGTCTTCCACATAAGCCTTGAGAATTGGATCCAGCACTTCATAGGGCGGGAGCGAATCCGTATCCAGCTGCTCCGGCCTAAGTTCTGCCGATGGGGGTTTTGTCAAAATTGAACTTGGGATCACTTCACTCCCTTTGGACACGTTATAAAAATTAGACAGTTTATAAACGATTGTCTTAGGAACGTCCTTTATTACAGCAAAGCCGCCGGCCATATCGCCGTATAGCGTACAGTATCCTACACTCATTTCGCTTTTATTCCCTGTAGTAAGAACAAGCCATCCGAATTTATTGGATAGAGCCATTAGAATATTACCCCTGATACGAGCCTGGAGATTTTCCTCAGTAATATCCTGTTTCTTGCCCCCAAATACATCCGAAAACATTTGAAGATAAGACTTTAAAGCTTTTTCTATAGGGATATTGATAAGCTCTACGCTTAAATTAGCGGACAATTTTTCAGAATCGGTAACGCTTGCCTTCGAGCTATATCTTGAAGGCATCGCAACTCCAACTACGTTATCACTACCCAAAGCCTCAACAGCAATTGCTGCGACTAGGGCAGAATCTATACCACCACTAAGGCCGACAGCTACTTTTTTAAATCCGTTTTTACTCACATAGTCCTTAGTACCAAGAACAAGAGCTCTAAATATTTCTTCTTCTTTTTGATAGAAATCTTCTATTCTAAGCTGGATTGTAGGCTTTTCTTTTTGCTTGGGAGTTTTAGAGATATCTATTATTTCGGCCTTTTCTGAATGGAGCTCGAGCGTATGACGTTCTTTACGCCTTCTAGGATCATGAATACGGGAGCGAAATACCCTGTTTACATTAATATCCGCAATTAAAAGATCTTCCTCAAATGATTTTGCTCTAGCGATTATACTCCCGGTTTCTCCAATAACTACGCTATTGCCGTCAAACACCAGCTCATCCTGTCCACCAACCATATTACAGAAAACCACATTTACAGAATTATCTTTAGCTCTGGTCATGAGCATACGCTCTCTTGAGCCTATTTTTGAAGCATAATAAGGGGACGACGAAATATTGATGATAATTTGGGCATCTCCCAAAAGGGCTTGCCTTCTGGTAGGATCTCCCGGATACCATATATCCTCACAAATATTGACTCCGAAAATCACACCCCCCAGTTTGTAAACCGGGGCACGGACTCCTGATTGAAAATATCTGTTTTCATCAAAAACACCATAATTGGGTAAATAACGTTTGTGATAAACATCCACTATCTTCTTATCATGAATAATTGCAGCAGCATTATAAATGTCCTCTTTTCTGTCAGCATATCCAAGAATTACAGTAATATTTTCAGTGGCTTTTCTCACTTCCTGAACTGCGTCTATGCTATCGTTAATGAAATTGGGTTTTAACAAAAGATCTTCAGGGGGATAACCAGTAATTGAAAGTTCAGGAAAACATACTATATCCACACCCGAATCTTTGGCGGAACTGAGGTATCTGAGAATCTTGTTTAGATTCCCCTCAATGTCTCCAACCCTTGCATTAATTTGTGCTAAAGCAATCCTAGGCATAATTGTTTACCCTTATAACTAGCTTATTATAATACTCGAATAAAGAGCATAACTACAACATATCAATAGGTTTTCTGTACTGCTCCCCTTTTGTCAAGCTCGGTTTAAGTTGGGATGCGCGCAGCGCCAGGCGGACAGTGTCCGCCGGATAATATCTAAAAGACTAGATCTCTCCCGTTGGTCGAGATGACGGTGGTTTTTTCGTAAGGCCGGCGGGTGCTACCCATCAGGCACTGCCTGTAAAAAAGGGAGCCGAAGCTCCCTTCCCCTTTTCCGTCATG
>SMWY01000017.1 GCA_004356555.1 Candidatus Dadabacteria bacterium | reverse complement strand
GCGCCGTTTACAATGGTGGGATACATAGAGTCTCCCTCGACCTTAAAACCATTTGTATAGTTGCGCACCATCTTAGAGGGGAGGGTGACCCTTTCTATGGGCTCTGCGTCAACGGACACAAGCGGATTACCGGCTCCAGCAAGCTCCCATATATTAATCTCGAGCATATCGTCCCCGCCCATTAAGCCGGAAATATCAGGCAGAAACATATCCCCTTGCCCACGGCGGAGCCATTTGGGGCTGATATTGTATATCTTTTCTATCACTTTCATGAAGTGATCGGGCGGGCGGGTTTTGCCAGCCTCCCAGCTATTTACTGTATTTAATGATTTACCAATCTCTTTTCCAAATTGTTCCTGAGTGAGGTCAAGTGCCTCTCTTACAAGCTTTAACCTCTTTCCAATCTCGTTATTGTGATCCACGGCACCCTCCTAATTTACAATTTTGTAAATTTACTTATTGACAAATTCCCAGTTCTGTGAATATAATATACATAAACAATAAGACTATGACAATATTAATACACAAATTTGGAAATTGCAAGTAAGAGACACACAAAATGATGATAAATAGTCACAGAACAATGATTGGACACATTGTGTCCCTTTATGAAAACGGATTAAAAGACGGGATCCTGAATCAAGTTCAGGATGACTGCCAAATATCAGAGAATGATCACAAGAGGAGAGATGGTTTAATGGGACGAATTGAACATATCACGACGCAGCAAATAATAGGGGAGTGGGGGAGTATAAACAAGTTTGCGAATTCACACGGGGTAAGCCCGGCTTCGACTAAGATGGTGATTTATGTAGACGGAGCAAAAAGCAGGCCGGTAGAGGAGGCGCTTAGAAAGTATGGTTATTTAAATTTGCTCCATTTCGAGAAGGAGTTGAGGAAACGGGGACATACCTTCTCGGACTATCTTGCTGAGGACGGGCTCAACCCTGTTGAGCTTCTTGAGACTTTAAGAATGAAAGAAATTCATCCCAAGGTGCTCTCAGGTCTCAAACGAAGGGGTTACTGGAAAGTGCTTGAGACCGGGAGGGGTCTGGACGGAGTTAGTGAAGGTTTGGTCGGAAAGAGAAGTAAAGGAGAAAATTAAATAAGACACGATAGTGTCAAGGACACACAGTGTCTAGGAGGTCGGAAATTATGATGTCATCAATTTTTCGCTACACGAGTTACATGATTTTGGTTTTCGGATTCTTTTATATGTCCTGGCATTTCGGCAGAGCATATGAAAAGGGGAGCTTTGATGATGTGACGGTTACAACTTGCAGAGAGGCCGATGAGAGCTTTGATTGCAGGGAAGTCCGAATGGAGATTGAAGACTATAAGCGCGTTTACGAAGAAGTGCTTAGAGAGCTTAATGAGCCTACGCCGAAATCTGATTGGAATAATAAATATATGGAGTTCACAAAGAGATGAGCCTTAATTTAGCATATCCATCCGTCCCGGTTTCCCCGCAATCCTCCATCCTTCTTAAAAAGGGGGAAGGCCGGGACAGCACTCCTACAGAGACAGCCCCGGGCGCTTTTCTTAATGCTGCTGCCCAGCCACAAAAGGCGCTCGGGGCGCACACCTACACAGTGGGCACACCTACGCGGTGGGCATGAAATTTCTAACTGGTTTACGAGAGTGGATGGAGCTTGTCTAAAGTTTAGTAGTTAGTTAAGGGGGTGGAAGAAATAGTTTGACGGCAGGTTCTACCTGCAGAGTTGGAAGAAATAGTTTGACGGCGGGTTTTACCTGCTTTGCAGGCCTCGCCTGCTACTGTAAACGGAAGATGGGACACGCGGCGGACAGAGTCCGCAGCCACTTAAAACGGACGGGCTCCGTGGACATTTGTAAAGATGAAAGACGGAACTCGCCGAGTGGCATAAGATCTGATATCAGTAGGGGGCACTACAATGCAGCAAAATGGTATTAAACGCGATGATGGGCGCGGCAGGGTCTCCAGGGTGAGCGAGACCGGGATTAAGATCGAGGGGAGAGAGAACTGGCTCTCTTTTTCAAAACCGGAATACAGAAAAGAGCCTTTTGAGGTACCGATAGTTGGTGACTTTGTTGAGTACAGGTATGGAAAAAAGGGCACAGGCACATGGATACAGTCCATAAATGTGCTTGGACGTGAGGAACCTATCAAGAATGGGCTCCCGCTTAACCACGGCCAGCGTAGGAACGAGTCCACATGGGAGGATGACCGGGAGCAGAGGTTGATGGACCTCCTTAAGGTTATTTCCGAGAACTATAGCGGAAGGGCGCTTGGTCCGGAAGACCTAATGAGGGACGCAATATTGCTTGAGCGTGAATTCATAAGAGCGCTCAAACGCTGGCGGGAGTAGGGAGGTTCTTTAAAAAAATCATGCAACATCAATGTGAAAAATTCAATCTGGAGCACAGAGAGTGCGTTGGGAGTCGGTGCTGGAAAATGAGTAAAAAAGTCTGGGGTGATCTACTAACTGAAAAAGGATATCTGATTGTGCCGAGGGAGCTCAGATTAAAGAGGCGGCATCTCGGTCTGAACAACGAAGAATATGCCGTATTGCTGGATTATCTGGACCACTTTAAATACAGCGGAACAGAGAACCCATACCGACACCTGGCGGAGTTAAACGGCGTGACGGAAAAAACAATTCAAAGGAGACTCACCACACTTGAAAAGAAGGGGTTGCTCAGACGCGAGGTCAGGGTCCATAAAAGCGGCAGAATAAAAGGTGTGGTCTTTAGCCCGGAGCCTCTTGTAAGGAAATTGGAATCTTTGGTGATGGATGATTCCATGGATGCGAAGGCAGAGCTAGGAAATGGATATCATGCAAATATAAAAAGCGCTCATGAACCAAAGGTGCATTATGAACCGCGGGCTCAACAAGGGCTGGACAAAATTAAAGATAAAAAATGGAAGGACGAGTTTTGCTCTACCAGATGGTACAACGAAGTGTTCTCAGAGATGTATGAGGAGGCGTCCGGGCAACCTGTGCTTACAGGGGGAAGGGAGTTCAAGTCGGCTGAGACTTACTTCAGGAGGCTTCAGCAACTTAATCCCGACCTTTTAGGCGAAGCTCTATACATGAGAGCTACTGAGGGGGCACGGTTTATGCTGGACTCACAGCTAAGAGGAGGTGTATTCGGATGGCTGCATAAGCCTCCTGAAATTTGTATGTTGGCAAATCAGGCCCAAGCTGTTGATTATCAATTGAGGACTATTGAAAAAGTTTACGGCGAAGGCGGTGAAGATTTGGATAAACAGGGTAACGAATACGATGTGGGACTTTCATTTACAAGAAAAGATAAGGAGGAAGAAAATGCCTCAGAACAGATTGAGAGAGTATATGATGAGCTCAGAGGAATTGAGCAGAGAGATGTACGGGGAGGCTTTCAGGAGAGCTTACGAAGCGGGATATCTGGAGATAAATCCCAGGAGACGGGTAAGGTGCAAAAGGCTATTGGAAGAGGCTCTCAAGTATCTCGAAAGTGCGGAAAGCACTAAAAACCCTGAAGGGACACTCAAGGGATTATTTGCGCTATATGAGGAGATCGACCCTTACGCTGAGTATGTCCGGCCAGGCGAAAGGGAGTTTTTCCCGGCGGATAAGGGACAAAGGACACTCGAGCGGTTCTTGGAGGGATTTAAGTACATCTACTATATTTTGAAACGGGCGCAGGAAAGGCTTTATCTGACTAATGCATTTGATACTTTCTGGGACAGGTGCAAGGCGTATCTCAGCCAGTGTAAGTATTCAGAAAAATTTATATCTAGAGTATGTGCTAAGAACTCAATGTTTTATAGACAGAGTTTTAATTACTGGCGTCAGGAATTCGGGGATTCTGAGGAAGGCTTCTCAGTCATGTATGAGTATTTTAAGGCTTGTTTCGGAATCGAGGGGAACGATGAGTACTGTTGTGTAGACCGTAGGCGCGAAACTGCTTATGACTGGCGGCGCATGAAAAAGAGTTATGAAAAGTTTTATGAGAAGCCCCTCTATTCCAACCCTGTGCTTGAGCCCCCGAATTATGTGCCTCCCTCTCATGAGAAACTTGAAATGTTAAGAGAGCGTATAAGGCGATACAGAAAGGAGAATGTTCAAAATCATTTCGGCGCTGATGCACTTTTGCTTGAAATTCAGAAGCGCAATAAAGAGAAAGGCTATTTTCAGCACGCACAACAAGCACTGGTGTTAAAGCACTTTGAGTTTGTAGTTAGGTGATAGGGCTTAGACAGAATCAAATATGAACTATGAAGGAGTGTATATGACCGATGATAGACAGAAGACTGATTGATTATAGTATGGAGTATGCAGACTACAAAGAGTCTCTAAGGGAGGGAGCTAAGAGTTTTACACTTGATGATGTGATGATAGTGCTTGAGGGGGGTTTCTTGCTGAGCACCCTCAAAAGACGGTTAATCCAGAGAACAGTATTGCTGTGATACACCTAAAACGGGCGCACAATACCTATGTGGATATATAGAGATTAGGAGATAATGAAAAGAGCAAAATAAAGGAGTTTTAAGAAACTATTATTGCTGCATATGTAATGTGCAGAAAAAATACGGGCTTTTTGAGTAATAATAAGGTATAATAGAGAACAGCGGTACTATAAACTTTTGCTTGCAGGGTTTAAATCATCAAAGGTTTAATGTTTAAGTGCCTGATTTTATTAGAAGTTCTCGATTGGTAAGCGAGAGATTAACACTGTCCGGAGCAGCTTTAATACAACGAACGGTCCGGGAGTTAAGAGGAAGAAATGAAAGCAAACTACTATCATGAGCGATTGGGGATTACCTTTAGGATAATCGGATTACTCTTTGAGGACGATAGGTACGAAGTTTACCATGCCCGGAATAAGAAGTACGACAGAGACCTTATCCTACACTTTCAGAAAAAGGAAGGTGGGAGAAAGTTCAACGTGCCGGTGGTAAATTTTGAAAAAGCTACAACCGGGTCTTCCGGTTCCAAAGCTAAAGAGATCAATCTGCCCTGGGACAATAAGTCCGAAAAGCCAAACGGACACTAATATCGTAGTTAGTCGTCCGTAAGTCATGGGTTAAATATCGCCCGGTAATTCATAATGATTGTTTCTGCGGAGTGTATTAAGCAGGGGAGTTATGTTACTCGCCTAAAGGAGAGCTTTATTTAAAGTGCTTCTTACTCAGCATGAAAAGAAGGCTTGGTTTAAGTGTTGAGAAATATGTTTTAAAGGAGGTATGGAGTAATAAAAGGTATGTATTAAACGATTAAGAGAAGTGGGCATTAATTTGCCCTGGTTTCCTGTAGGAGGAAATAGTTGTGGGACAAAAAAATCAAAGGAGACCAAAATGGCAGATGAATTCGATCACCTACTTTGCCCTATTTGCGGCAGTGAGCTTGTATATTCGGAAGGAACACATGATCTTGGATGCAAAAATAATCCCAAACCCTTTGAGGGACCTAATAAAAAACGTGAAAGAAAGTTTCATGAGCAACCCGCCGCGTACGGGTCGGATAAAGAAATAACCAGTGGAGTGATGAATAAGATTCCGGAAGCAGGCCAGGGCAATGAGAAGGGGGCTAATAAATTTAGCAGTTTGAAACTGTGTGATAATAAAAAATATAAATCGGGTATGAAGGGTATAAATGTGTGTGAGTTATCTCCGGAAGTTGAAACTTCTAATTTCAGTAATACCAATAGTGAGCAAACTATGTTGTGTGTCTTTGGAGTATCGTTTACAGAGAGCGCTTACAGCGGGACGCTCTGGAGCATAAGGATTGTTCATGGTAATACTAATTATGCGGCGCTTCTGAGACTCCTTCAGAATATAGAGGAGAGGACTAGAAACAACGAGCCTCTGGCACCCAATGTTCCGAACCTTCCAAAGAAGATCGAGAAGAGCAAGGTATCAAAGCTCGCGTTCCGCTACAGTGTTGAAATTGAAGATCTATACTCAATAAAGTACAGCACAGAGACTCTTAAGCGGTTAGCTATGTTCTATAATCTTACCGAGAAGGAGATCCGGCATATCAAACAAACCGATGTGATGGAGGAGTAGGGAGGCTTCAATTGTCTACCCTTAGATAGTTGATTAATGGCCGTATTTTTTTGGAGCGGCGGTGCCGATCGGATCGGTATACGTGCATGAGAATTTACTTGACGGTTCTTTTTTCATGGTGCTTAGATCAACAATCATTTTTTCAACATAAAGCACTTGCTTACCACGAGCTTTCCATTCCTCAGCGTTAGGACAAGGTATCTTGTCTGTGACGGACTTTCTCGTGGCTTTTAGCGTTCTAAAGTAAAGAAGCTCACCGTTCCTTATTTTAGGACTAGTATATGTGTCGAAAAAGACAAGACTTCTGTTATCCAGATTGATTGCCAGGAGCCTTTTGAAATCGCGGCCTGTCCACTGGTCCATAAAGAGCAAATTTCCGTATACTCCCGTGAATGTATTTGCTCCCCCGAACTCCCCGGCTTGGATTGTGTAGTTGGCTCTTTGTGGTTCTACTGAACATGGATTATCGTCTTGCGCCAGGGGATTAAAGACATAAATATTGCTTCCCTCAAAATCCCCAGATGGTCTTGTATAAATTACATAGTCATCATAAATATATATTGTATTGAAATCTGAGCAGTTTTTTATAACCGGCTTATCCGTACCGGGGATTAATCGTGCTTTATACTGAGTATAACTTTCTTCAGAATATGATAATACCGCTGTCAGTATGAACAAGGCGGTGATTGATAAAGTTGAGAATATAATTTTTTGCATATGAAAAAGGATACTGACTCAATGCTAGAGGGCAAGGATGAGTTTCAATAAGGGATAGTGGATAAGATATGGTCTCTCAAGCGATGAAGAAATTATGGCTATTTAGAATCTGCTTAAAAGATCAAAGGACAAACCACTATGTCCCCTCGAAATGACAGGCTTTTGGCGATAAGATTCCTACGCTTATATATGGATAATACGCCTTAAGTTAAACGCTATTATATGCCGGCTTAGGCTATCTCTGATTCAACGCTTTTAGAGGCTTTGAACTTGAGAACATTCTTTGCAGGTATATTGATCGCCTGACCAGTTGAAGGATTTCTTCCCATACGCGCTGCTCTATGTGTCACCTTGAAAGTGCCAAGACCGGTCATCGGAACATGGCCGTCCTTCTTTAAACCGCTCATTATCGCACTTACTATAGCGTCGTATGCTTTGTCAGCATCACTCTTAGTGATTCCTGCATTCTCGGCAATCTGGGCAATCAACTCACTCTTAGTCATAATCAATCCTCCTTTTTGTCATATATTACAACAAAATGTAGGCATTTGGCAATTCTTTTTTTATTTATTTATTATTTTGGCCTATGACTTACTGTCCGGACCGGCAGCGGTATTCACGCATGGGGAGTCTTCTCTCCGTATTTAGAGTGAAGTTTTCCTTCTGCTCATAGAGCACAATGTGTGCCTGCTCTCTCCATTTTTCCGCATCGGGGCAGGGTATGTTCTCTATAACACCGGGGTCGGGTACGAGGGTTTTATAGTAAGTGAGTACACCGTCTTGTAGCTTTGGGTCGGAGTATCCAGTAAGCAAAATGAGTTTTTTCTGAGTCAGATCGTAGACGGATAGTGTCCTATGGTCAGGTCCTGTGCCCTGGTCAATAAAGAGATAGCTTTTATAAACCCCTGCAAAAAAGTTGTTTCCTTCTGTTTCACCTGTGCCGATTATGTGAGAGGCTTTCTTTTTATCGATATCACAAGGGTTGCCGTCTGATGTTTCGGGCGCGTATAGAAATATATTCATGCCTTGCCGCTCGGGCGAAAGCTCAACTTTAACTTCGTATTCCTTAAATATATAGGCGGTACCGTTTTGGCATTTTTTTATTTTAGGATTTTCCGTGCCTGAAATCAGCCCGGCTTTTTCTGCATTTGTAACTTCGTCATTACCAGAATGACAGCCGATAAATATCATCATAGTTAGTAATAAGATTATTGACCCGCGCATGTTTAAAGAATACAGGATTTATTGTGCATGACGCAAGGGGGCTCACTGTGCCTTTTTACTAGATAAGATTAGGTTTCTTATCATAAATTTGAAATGTATATGAAAAGTGATTTCATGAGCTGCAAATGAGTTATTGACTTATTTTTTTAAACATAGTATTGGTAGGCATAGAAATAATTAGAATTCATCACGCAGGGGGAGGAATCAGCTCGTAAGGGCCATGCTGAGTACACCACTGAAGGTAATGTCATATCAATTCACACTTGAATGATCTTTTAAGGGCAGGGAGCTTATTGTAGTATCTGGTGGCAAAGGCGAGCGGATCGGGGAATGTATTGCCGAACAGGAGTTTAACGAATAATTCATTTTCCAATGGTTGAAATCTTTCAATCTATCGTTATAAATACCAACAGATAGTGTGATATAGCACAGCAATTATTGTATATACAGATATTCTCAGAATTAAAAATGAGCGGGAAATTTTCTGCTTTATCTAGTCAGGATAGTAGGTTATGTGGATAAATATAGATGTGGACAAATGTGTGGGTTGACACAGTGATAGCAGATGTTGTAGAATCGTTGAAGCAGATTATATCCGTCTGTGTATTTTCTATTCGGATTTATCTGGGTTAGCACGATAATGATAATATGCTATATCCGG
>SMWY01000115.1 GCA_004356555.1 Candidatus Dadabacteria bacterium | reverse complement strand
TACTATTACAATCTCCGATCCTATTGTTCCGGTTAGCGAGCTAAATAATGGAGCTTTTAACTATGTAGCTCTCGGACATATACATAGATTCCAAAACTTAAATAAAGATGATTTCCCTCCGATAGTATATTCCGGAAGTATTGAGAGAATTGATTTCACGGAGGAGAAAGAGAAGAAGGGGTTTGTCATTGGTGAGATTGTAGAGTCTGAAGAAGGATGGAAGTGTGGATATGAATTTATAGAGACTCCGGCAAGAAAATTCCTAACAATAGAGATAGATGGAAGCGATCTAGATTCAGACCTCAACTTAGAAAAACGTTTTAAAAAAGAGGATATTGCTGATGCCGTAGTCAGAGTAAGATTCAAAGTCTTAAATCCAGGTGAGAAAATCGATGAGAAGAGGATTAAATCACTTTTTGAAAGCGCTCAGACTCTAAAAATAGAAAAAATCTTTGAGAAGCCTGAGAAGATAATGAGGCACCCTGGGCTTTCTAAAACTATGGGATTGATGGAAGCGCTTGATAAGTATATTGAGACAAAGCCTGAGTTAAAAGATATTGCTGATGAAATGAGATCATATGCTGAGAAGCTTATAAGGGATAATGACGATCAGAGAGATTAATTTTCTGATATGCCGTTGTCGTAGCAGGGTCCGCTCGCATCTTCGCATTCTTGGGTCTCCAATTGAAGAGTAATATGGCTTATCTTAAATTTGTTTGATAATTCCTGCTTAATTTCACTGATTATGTCTTCACTATCGTCTATATTTTCAACTACCAGATGAGCGCTAAGTGCCTCAAATCCCTGAGTTAATGTCCAGGCATGGAGGTCATGTACGCTAATAACCCTCTTGTGAGAGCAGAGGCAGTCTTGTACAGCACTAAGATCAATCCCTTTAGGAGTTCCTTCAAGAAGTATATGAGTGGACTCCCTGAACAGTACCCAGGCGCCCCTGATAATAAGAACCGATACTAAGATACTGATCAAAGAATCGGCATAATACCACTTGGTAGTTATCATAATTATTCCCGCGACTATAGCCCCAACCGATCCAAGCGCGTCACTTAAGACATGATAAAGCGCCCCCTTAATATTTAGGTTTCCGCTTTGAAACTTAAATAAAATATACGCTGCCGTGAGGTTTACGCATAGCCCTATTACTGCAACAATAGTCATTTCGAGACTCTTTACTTCGTGCGGTGTTAGTAATCTTTTATACGCTTCGAATAAGATTGCTCCAGAGATTGCAAAAAGTAAGAGGCTGTTGAAAAAGGCTGCAAGGATCTCGGCTCTATAAAACCCAAAGGTTTTTGTCGATGTTGGAGGTTTTTGGGAGAACCAGATGGCAAAAAATGCGAGTGATAGAGCGAAAACATCCGTCAGCATATGTCCCGCATCTGAGAGTAGAGCAAGGCTGCCGGTGTAGAACCCAGCTACAGCCTCTACGATCATAAAGCAAAAAGTAAGCCCTAGTACTATGCCCAGAGCTCTTTTTTCTTTTATATTTTTATTATCGTGGCTATGGCTGTGATGTTCCATCTGAGATAAAAATACACATGCTCAAGGCCCTAGTCAAAGTAGACTGGTCTTGATTACTCTTGAGCGGATATATATTAAAGAGGCTTGCCGAAATGCCTTTTTACGAGGGGATCCCGGTCAATTTCTGATATCAGATACCCAATCTGGTATTGATCTCCAGGGTAATAATATAGCCTGACTCCCTGTGGGGTAATTAAATAAATTCCTTCTTTTTTGGTCTGTTTAGGCAGCTCTACCTGATAGACAGGAAATCCGACCGACCCCGCCCCTAAATTGACAGATCTTCTCTCTTCCCTAAGCTTAGTAACGCTGTCCGCTAATTCCCAGACTTTTGGAAATACCTGCCCGTTAACATTCAGTTTCATTATAAACCTCAATTATTGATAAAATATTTATTAAGAGACCTGAATTCGGGAAATCATACCGATACAGACCATAATCTTGTCTAATTTAGGGTTTCTCTCATAGAGATAGTCTTCTTTTGGCTTTGCCCCACAAGTTCCGCATATCTTCGTACCCAGATCCTCATACCACTTGTCGCATTCTTCACAGTAGTCAGCTTTTCTCTCGTACCAAACCAAATGAGAATAGAGTAGTTCGTTGATCCCACTTTTCCCAAGTGACTCTGCCCACTCTTCTATATCACCTATAATACGACGTCTAAATTTTTCAGGAATCTCGCTTAAATCACCCGAATAAATTTCGTCTTCATCTACATATATCGTGCAAAAGAAACCTGATTTTTGTTCCATTTGTAATACCAAACTTGGGTGCTATATACGAGTGATTCTGGACAATAAAAGCTGATCTACAAGAACAAGATTCACCATGGCCTCAGCTATAGGTACTGCTCTCGGACAAAGACATGGATCGTGCCTGCCTTTTACTTTAAGCTCTTTAGGATTTCCCGATTTATCCACAGTCTGCTGTACTTTGGGAATTGAAGAGGTGGGCTTAATCGCTATTCTCACAACCAGGTCCTCACCATTTGTAATGCCGCCTAATAGCCCTCCGGCATTATTGGTTTTAAACCCTAGTTCTCCTGAGTCCTTTTTGTACATCACATCATTAGCCTGAGATCCTTTCATTGTAGTTGCCTCAAATCCAAGCCCAACTTCAAACCCTCTTATTCCACCCAGGCTCATAAGCCCCTGTGCAAGCTCAGCGTCTACTTTATGAAATACAGGAGTTCCTAATCCCGCCTGTAGTCCCGTTGAGACAACTTCAACTACTCCGCCTATTGAGTCCCCTTCTTTTCGAACAGTCTCAATTAGCTCTATCATCTCTTGAGCTTTGTTAGAGTCCGGGCATCTGACTATGTTTCTTTCAATCTCATCAAAGTCTATATTCTGAGCTACTATATTCCCCACTTGTTTTACATATCCATAGGTTTTTATTCCATTTAAATTGAGGATTTTTTTAGCTATTGCTGCCGCTGCAACACGTCCTACTGTTTCCCTGTTTGAAGACCTGCCTCCTCCTCTGTGATCCCTAAACCCATATTTTTCGTCATATGTATAGTCAGCGTGTCCCGGGCGATATGTGTCCTTTATATCCTCATAGGATTTTGAGATGGCGTCCGTGTTTCTTACCATTAGGGAGATAGGTGTGCCCAAGGTCTTTCCTTCGAAAACGCCAGAAAGTATTTCAACCGTGTCAGGTTCTTTTCGCTGAGTAGTGATTTTGCTTTGTCCCGGGCGGCGACGGTCAAGCTCAAACTGAATTTCTTCAGCCGAGATCTCAAGACCCGCAGGACAGCCGTCCACTACGACTCCGACGGCTGGGCCGTGGGACTCTCCCCAGGTTGTTATCCGGAAAATTGTACCAAATGAATTGCCGGGCATAGGAAGATTTTATATGAAATCAAAAACGTTGCAAATTTGCTTATGTATTTAAATATCCGTTTTCCTTAAACCATTTAACAGTTCTACGAACACTTTGTGCAATATCTGAAGGGGCATAACCCAATTCCTTAATAGCCTTTGAGCTGTCAAAGTGCCATCTTAATTTCGATAATTTAACCGAGTCCAGGTCCATGGTTGAATAATTAGGAAAACTCATGCCGAGAATCCTTTCTACAAAATATCCCGATATCAATGCAACAAAATAAGGGATTTTCATTTTGGGTTTGGATACTCCTGTAACTTCCTCTAAGAAATTGAAAAGTTCTAATAAAGTAAAATTTTTATTTCCTAATATGTATCTTTCCCCAATTTTCCCTTTTTCCGCCGCGAGAATATGCCCCTCCGCAACATCCTCCACATCCACCATGTTAAGAGAGCCGTCCATATATCCTGGAAACTTCTTTTTGTAAAACCAAAGAATAAATGCGGTGCTCGACAGGTAAATGTCCCCCGTTCCGATTACGGTAGCCGGATTTACTACTACAAGCGGCAGTCCCTTCTCGCATAACTTGAGAGCTTCTACCTCCGCCCTATGTTTAGTATCAAGATATTTGACCCCCAAATCGCTCAAATTATATTGGGTCTCCTCATTAGCAATACCACCTCGTGAGTCCACACCAATGGCAGCAACACTACTTGTGTAAACTACTTTCTTAATACCTGCGTTAAGAGCGGCATTTAATACGTTTGAAGTCCCTTTCACATTAATATTTTCCATTTTCTGATAATCCTTTTTTCTAAAAGAGGCTAATCCTGCCGTGTGGTATAATGTGTCACAGTCTTTAAGAGCTTCATTTATAGAATTTATATCAAGGACGTCCCCATAGACTCTTTGGGCGTCGATGCCATCGATGTTTGTGGTTTTGCTTGATTTTCTAAGAAAAATTTTTACATGTTCCCCCCTTTCAACTAATTTTCTGGCAATGTGAGAGCCTATAAATCCGGTTGCTCCTGTGACCAAAGTAGCCATAATAAATCCTCCTAATTAGCTTTGACGATCTCATATTACAATAGATAATAAAGAAAAACAATTTATTGCTACTAATGCGATACATCATCAGATTCTTGCTATAATTCAAAAATCTAGACTATGAAAAATTAAATTATTATTCCAGGCATTGAGATCAATTTTTATCAATGTATATTTCTTCTACTACTTTAAATCAGGGGATAGTATGGAATTAGAGGAACTTTTAAAAGACAGAGAATTTGATGAGGGTGCAAAAAGACTAAATGAGGCGCTACTCATAGCGCAGCGGGAATGGGAGAATGTGAGGTCTTCCCTTGAGCTCTCAGGCGACATTGGGGAGTTTGATAAGGAAGATTTTATGATAGGCGTCATAGCAGAGGACGTTATAATTCGTGAGCCCCTTTTAAGCCCTACCAAATCTGTTTCCGTATATGCTCCAACTTTTTATCCTATGTACTTTGTGAAAAATCTACTGACCATGGATCAGAAGCTTGCCAAGGAGGGATACTCCACTATAGAGGCGCTATACGTTTTTGTTGAGATTGCTGCTAAAGCAGCTGAAAGGTTAGGGCTGAAGGGTTCATTCTCTATGTCTTTCGGTGCTGGTTACGCTAGCGCAAGGGCAGGCTGGATAGCTGAGAAAGGGTATCCTGTAGAAAGAGAGTTATTTGTAAAAATGTTTTTCAAAAATAGAAAGAAAAGCTACGATTGGGACTTTTACTGCAGTTCGGTACAAGAAAACCTGAGCGGCATTTTTATTAAATTCCAATCCTGGCAAAATGATGAGGACCTCTACAAAAAAGAGGTTAAATCTAAAGCTATAGTTAAGCCTATGCTTGTCTAAGTGATATTATTGCGAAAAATGCCTTTTTAATAAGTCCCTAAAGAATCAAGCAAAATCTTCATACTCGGGAGCCAGATTTTCGAAGCTGGGGACTCCTTGTCTTTCCAGGAATGCAAGTTTTACAGTACCAGTAGGACCGTTTCTCTGCTTCCCTATTATTATTTCAGCAATTCCGTCTTTTTCTTCCGGGTCCTTTCTGTAAACATCGGCTCTATGGATAAATAGTACCAGATCGGCGTCCTGCTCAATGGCACCGCTCTCTCGCAAATCTGCTAGCTGGGGTCGGCGGTCGGAGCGTGTTTCGGTTTGTCTACTGAGCTGTGATACAGCTATTACGGGTATGGAGAGCTCTTTGGCAAGAGCTTTCAGAGAACCTGAAATTTCCGCTATTTCTCTTTCTCTCGATTCAACTCTCCTGCTCCCTCTCATAAGCTGAAGGTAGTCCACTATAATCATATCTAGTCCCTTGTCTCTCTTCTGTCTCCTTGTCTTTGCACGTATCTCCAAAACGCTTATCGCCGGGGTGTCATCGATATATATTTTTGCTTGTCCGAGCTCATCAGCTGCGTGTACGAGTTTTTCTAAATCTTCGTCTTTTATATAGCCGCTTCTCATATTTGAGTAGTTAACCTTGGATTTATTTGAGAGCATTCTCAGCATGAGCTGCTCTTTAGTCATTTCAAGGGAAAATATGCCAATTGATGTGCCGTGCTCCATTGCAGCATATGCTGCGATATTCAAAGTAAGCGAAGTTTTCCCAAGCCCTGGACGTCCTGCTATAATTACCAGGTCTGCGGGCTGGAGACCCGAAGTCAGGTAATCAAGTTTTTCAAATCCGGTCGGGATCCCTGTGATTAGCTCTTTTCTTGCGTGCAGCTGCTCAATGATTTCAAGCGCTTTTACTGCGAGCTCCCTTGAGTCGTAGAAACTGGGCTTAATTTTATTCTGCGCAATATCAAGGATCGTCTGCTCGGCCCTGTCTATAAACTCGTCCAAGTCAACATTCTCATCATTACCACGGTGAGCAATGTCGCTTGCGGCCATGACCAGTTTTCTTATAATGGACTTTTCTTTGACTAATTTTGCATAATAATTTACGTTCTCTGTTGTTGGTACCAGTTCGGTCAGATATGTGAGGTAGCTGCTTTCTCCCACTTCTTCAAGGAGGTTCCCGTTTGATTTTAGATGATCAAATAGAGTGAGTAGATCAATAGGTTTATTCTCCCTATCCAGATCTATCATAGAGTTAAAAATCTTACGGTGGGCTTCTTTATAGAAGTCCTCAGGAATTAGAATTTCAAGCACTTGGTTAATTACAGTACTTTCTATAAGTACTGCGCCGAGAACGGCCTGCTCGGCCTCTATATTCTGAGGAAGTGGTCTCGATAGCATCTCCATAACTTTTATATTAAATCACTTGTGTGGGGATTTTCAATATTTGAGGAATAAAAATTTGACTACTCAACAATTACAATGCCTATATCCATTACATTTGTGCCCGTAGGGCCCGTAATAATTAAATCTCCCAGCTTGTCGAAAAAATCATAGGAGTTGTTTTGAGCAAGGTGCTCTCTTGCGCTTACATTAATTGTTCTAGCTTTTAGCCGGCTTTGTCCATCACATATGGCTCCGGCTGCGTCTATAGGGCCGTCCACTCCATCGGTATCACAAAATAGTCCTACAATGTTATGATCAATGATTTCCATGCAAAATGAAAGGGCTGTTTCTGTGCTTCTACCGCCTTTTCCCCTGCTGTGCACTGTAACAGTTGTCTCCCCACCAAAAATAATACAGCTTGGTTTTTTTACAGGAATATCGGACCTCTCGATATCAAAAGCAACCCCGGCGATTACTTTGGCTACTTCCTTTGCCTCTCCACTGATTTGAGAAGACAGCATAAGTGTATTGTATCCAAATTCATTTGCCTTTTTCTGGGCTGCAATTAGGGACTTAATATTGCTGCCGACTATTAAAGTCTGGACCATCTCCGGATCAAATTCGCCTTCTTTTAATGTTTCAGGCAATTCTCCCTTTCTTCCATCCTCAAGATGTACGACTATTTGTGGGGGTAGCTTGTGTTCTAAACCGAGTGCTTTTATGACGCGCCAGGCATCTTCATACGTAGTTGAATCAGGCACTGTAGGTCCTGAAGCTATTGCGTCTATCTTATCACTTACTACGTTAGAGAGTATCAAAGTTATAACACGAGCGGGCAGAGCTTTCTTTAAAAGACCTCCGCCTTTAATTTGTGATATATGTTTTCTGACAGCGTTTAATCCGTTTTTATCCACGCCGCTTCTCAAAAGTGTTTCCGTAGCTTTTCTTATATCATCCAAACTAAGTCCTGGAGAGGGCATTGATAATAGAGCGCTTCCTCCGCCTGAGATTAAGAATATAACCAGGTCTTTTTTCCCAGCTGTTCCGAGTATGGACATAACTTCCTTTGTCGCACTTACGCTTCTTTCATCTGGCACCGGGTGTCCGGAGAGGTAAAACCCTAGCTTCTTAAAATGTTTTTCAGGCTGTAAATTTGATATAACCAAGCCTCCGGTAAGTCTATCTCCCAGTACTTTTTCGATCCCCTCTGCCATCGAAGAGGCAGCTTTTCCAAACGCTATTGTATATATGGACTCAAATTCTTTTAGATTATAGGTTTTAGAATCAACCCTAAGTACATCTTGTTTTAGGCTTAAATAGTCGAGCACACATTTTTTAGGATTTGCAGCTTCCACGGCCTCGTTATATAATTGAAGTGCATTCTCTCTTGTTTTCTCTATATCCATAGTCTGAATGTTAGATAGATTCTATTTTACAATCTTAGATAGAGGCGGATCAGTCTTTATTGAGTTCCTCTATCACTTTATCAACTGATTCTTTTGTGAGGTTCTCCTCAAGTGTATCATCGACAAGCATTACAGGGGCGGTTCCGCAAGAAGCGAGACATTCCGCTTCCATTAGTGTAATTTTTCCATCAGGTGTTGTTTCCCCGGTTTTAATGCCCAATTTATCACACATATAGTGCTCTACATGTTCGGCTCCCCTCAAAGCACACGATAGTGTCCTGCAGACCCAAACAACATGTTTTCCCACTGGTTCTGTAAAAAACATTGTATAGAATGTAGCCACATTTTGAACGCTCGATGGACTAATTTCTAGCATTTTCGCCGCTTCCTCCATCGATTCATTAGAAAGGTGCCCAAACTCGTTCTGGATCTCTCTGAGTAGCGGTATTAGAGATGATTGTTTCGTTTCTGATGTAGAAATAATAGTATTTAATCTTTCTATCAATGGTTCGGAAAAGAGCATCTATTATTCTCCAAATTTAGTTCGGATAAGCTTACATGGTTTGAATTTGAGCGCAAGATTAATGGTTTTCTGCGATTAAGTATTGATAGATATGTTTTTTGGCTATAAATTTATCCTCAAAGTTATATTGTTAGCTTAAGCTGTGCTAATAAATTTAGGATTGATATATAATCATAAAAAAAGATTTCGGCGCTTATCAAGAAAGGATTTTAAAATAATCATTACAGAGGGGGAATAATATGCTCGGAGTATTTAAAAATATATTTGATGGCTCTAATAAAGAACAAAATGATGGAGATAGGGAACTGAAATTAAGAGTGGCGACTTGTGTGCTATTATTAGAAGCTGCAACTGCTGATTCTAACTTTTCCTCTGAAGAGCAGGAAAAGATAATTCAAATACTAAAATCAAGATTTCAGATGGATGACACGTCAGTTAAAGAGCTGATTGATAAATCCACTATGGAAAAAAAGAATTCGACTGATTTATGGTATTTCACCAATCTTATAAATGAAAATCTGGATAATGAAGAAAAATACGATCTGATGGAATTAGTCTGGGAGGTCATATATTCTGACGGCACTCTTGATAAGTTTGAAAACTATATAGCACATAAACTTTTAAATATGCTTAACCTTGATCATTCAAGATTCATTGAACTTAAAATGAAAGTAAAAAATGAGGTTGAAACTGCTTAGCTACTTTTTGGTCTTTTCAATGTATCATATATAAAACTTAGCTTGATTTATTTTTGATCTTCTCTTTTACATAGATTTCTAGTTTGCTGATTGAACTATACTTTCTTATATTTATAATAGGGATAATATAATTATGAATTTCCGAGTGGGAGACAATAGTGAGTCAATATAATAACCCAAGACGAGTCGCTATTGTTTACGGTCTTAGAACACCTTTTATAAAATCAGGGACACTTTTTAAAGAACTTACATCTTTAGATCTGGGGAAAATCGCAACTACTGAACTTGTAAACCGGACAGAGATCAATCCTGGGGAAATAGATAAAGTAATTTTCGGGACTGTTCTCCCTTCTATTAAGACTTCAAATCTGGCAAGAGAAATATCACTAAGCTCAGGAATTCCCGCGTCGGTTCCTGCTTTCACAGTGACAAGTGCCTGCGTTTCCGCAACGCAGGCTTTTACTAATGCAGTGGAAAGCATATTGTCAGGTGATTCGGATGTTGTGGTAGCGGGCGGTGTTGAGTCGATCTCTGATTTCCCTGTTCTTTTTTCAAAAAGGTTCAGGAATATGCTTTTTGATTCATTAAAAGGCAAGAATCTATTCCAAAAAGCTAAACCATTTTTGAAAATGGGTGTAAGTGATCTTGCTCCGGAGGTCCCGGCAATAGCAGAGCGTTTCACAGGTTTAACAATGGGGGAATCCGCCGAAAAAATGGCACGTCAAAACCAAATCCCCCGAAAAGAACAGGATGAATTTGCGCTCCGTAGTCATTTATTGGCATCTAAGGCACAAAAAGAGGAAATATTTAGAAAAGAGATGGTGAGTACTTTTGTGCCCCCAGATTTTGAAGAACCTATTTTTATGGATAATGGAATTAAAAGTGATTTAAGTATAGAAACACTCTCACAACTGCGGCCTGCATTTGATAAACAATACGGAACAGTTACGGCAGGCAATTCAGCTCCATTGTCAGACGGCGCTTGCGCTATTCTCCTTATGTCTGCGGAAAAAGCCAAAGCTCTTGGTTATAAGCCACTGGGATATGTCCGTTCCTATGCATACTCGGCGCTTGATCCTTCAGATCAGCTGCTTATGGGTCCTGCCTATTCAACTCCCGTTGCATTAGAGAGGGCCGGGCTTTCACTTAAGGATATGGATTTAATAGAAATACACGAGGCCTTTTCGGCCCAGGTTCTTTCAAATATAAGGGCTTTTGCCTCAAAAAAGTTTGCCGAGGACAAACTTTCCAGAACCAAACCAATTGGGGAAATCGATATGGACAAAGTAAATGTTACGGGAGGCTCAATTGCAATTGGTCATCCTTTCGGAGCTACTGGTGGAAGAATAATAATGACGCTTATATATGGACTCCAGAGGAGACAAGGAAATTTCGGGTTGGCTACAGTTTGCGCTGCAGGAGGCCTTGGGACCTCAATAATTTTAGAAAGAGAGTAAATCTTAAACAGATAGAGAAAAATGAACAGCATATCATTTGAATTGGACAAGAACGGTATCGCGGTGCTTAGATTTAATAATCCTGAGAGCTCTGTAAATAAGCTGTCGCAAAATGACGTTAGCTGGCTTCTGGAATTTCTTGACAATATCGATAGACAGCTCGATATGATAGAAAACGAAGATGAAATAAGGGCTGTGGTTCTCTACAGCGGTAAGGAAAGCAGTTTTATTAATGGCGGGGAGATAAGGGAATATTTAAATTTCACTCTTGCTGATGAGGCTAGGGTCTACAGCTTAAAGGCACAGGAAGTGACGGAAAAGATAGAGAGTTCAAGAGCTCCGTTTATTGCTGCCATCGGAGGTGCGTGTCTTGGTATGGGTCTTGAAATAGTACTTGCTTGCACTTACAGGATTGCCGCTGGTAACTCCCAAACTTATTTCGGAATGAACGAGGTTGAAACAGGTTTAATACCTTGTGCTGGGGGAACTCAGAGGCTTCCCAGGCTTATCGGTACAAGAGAGGCGCTTGACCTAATACTCTCAGGAGACACCTTCAATTTCGATTATGCAAAGAACCTTGGACTCATAGATGAGGTGGTTCCGGAGGAAATACTTCTTGAGATTTCAATGGAACGTGCTCTTCAGATATCGAATAAAGAATTTAAACCTAGGAGGCCTCACTTTAGAGGAATAAAATATACGATAGTTAATGAGAATCCGATTGCCCGAAAAAAACTTTTCAATGACGCCAGAAAACAGGTGAAAAAAGACCGTCAGCCTGCTATTACCTCCCCTATAATGGCTATAGAGGCTCTTGAGGTAGGAATGTCCAGTTTTAATAGGGGGCTTCATGTTGAATCCGTTTACTTCGGAGAGCTTGTCGTAAGCACCACATCCAGAAGCTTAATTAGAACTCAGATGACTTTAGAAAAGGTTAAGGATGAAACCGGTTTTTCTAAAACGGGAATAAAAACAACAAGGGGAATAGAAAAAGTTGCAGTTGTAGGTACTTCACCTATGGGAATTAAGATAGCTTCTCTCGCAGCGGATAATGGAGTTAGAGTAAGGTTAAAGGGTGATGATGACGTAGAAGCGGGTTCAGGTCTTAAAGAGTGCTACAGTTTCTTCAGGGAAAAATACGAAAATCAGGAAATAAACGATTTAGAGTTTGAACATAAATTTGATTTAATAAGCGCCACATCTGATTACTCAGGATTTAAAAGATCTCAGATAATTTTTGAATGTGCGGAAGATGATCTAAAATTAAAGCTTGATATTTTAAAAGAGGTTGAGCCGCTAATACTTGATGATTCAATATATCTTTCAAACTCTTTTGTCTATCCTATTGCCGGTATTGCATCTAATTCGATACGGCCTGATAGAGTTATAGGGATTCGTATTTTCGATCCTGCTGGCAGCTCAGAACTTATTGAAATATCCGTTACAGAAACTACATCTAAAGAAGCACTGGCAGAAATTATCGAGTTTTCAAAGCATGTTGGGAAAATCCCAATTGTGGTAAACGGCGGCACCGGCTCCTACACTACAAGGGTTCAGCTGGCTTATTTTAATGAGTGCTTGACCCTAGTTAGTGAAGGCGTTTCTATAGAGGATATTGAAGATGCAATGGTCAGCTTAGGATTTGAAGAAGGACCTTTTAAGGTTATGGATAAAATTGGGATTGATTTAGTGCAAAAAGCATCGAATATCATATACCAGGTGCACGGAGATAAAATAAAACCTCATCCTTCTCTCGGGTTATTGGTTAATAATGAAAGGATAGGTGTAAAGAACGGGAAAGGATTTTACAGATACCACAAGGGTCAGGGGAAATTTGATAAATCAGTCTATAAATTTTTTCCTGTTCAGTCTGAGAAAGCCGAGAATATAAGTCACAAAGACATACAAGAACGGCTTTTGTTGGCTATGGTTAATGAGGCTCTACTTTGCCTTGAAGAGGGAGTTATCCAAAGTCCACAAGATGGAGATATCGCAGCTCTACTAGGCTTGGGTTTCCCCTCTGTGCTGGGCGGTCCTTTTAATTATGTAGATTCTATAGGGGCTGGAGAAATTTTAAAGAAACTCCATAACTTAAGTGTAAAGTTCGGTGCGCGTTATATATCCCCTGTGCTTCTTAAAAACACCTCGGTATCAGGGAATAAATTTTATGAAAACTGATTATTCTATTGCTTATTGAAAAAGAGACAATATTCTTATTTACCAAGCAGTTATAATCAAGTAAATTGAAGTTCCTAAATCATATGAGTACTAGAGAAAAGACTAAAAGTAAGTATTTTAAACCCACAATCCTAATTCTTTCCGTAATCGGGTTCCTATTATCAGTATATTTGACTTATCTTCATTACACAGATGGGCAGAGTGCATTCTGCTCACAAGGATCTGATTGTGATGTGGTCAGGCAGAGTAGTTACTCAAGCATATTAGGGATTCCCGTTGCTCTCTTAGGTGCTGTCGGATACGTACTTATTTTTTGGTTTATTTATGTATCTATGGCTAGGAGTACCAGATGGCTTCTACTCTATATAATATCATTGGCCGGTTTTGCGTTCTCTCTGTATCTTACTTATCTTGAGATTGTTGTTATAAAAGCAATATGTCCTTATTGTTTGGTATCAGCCTTCATAATGACGATTATTTTTATAATGCTCGTGTATAGAAAATCCGAGCTGTATCCGAAATTATCAACATTAAAAACGACAGTTCTTACAATATGCGTACTTGGGGTTGTGTTAATAGGCTCTAGCGCTTTTCAATCGGACTCTCTAGATTTTGAGTTAGATGGAACCAGTACAGCCAATAGTTTTCAGCTAGGACTGGCTAAGCACTTAAGAACGAAGGGGGCGGTGATGTACGGCTCTTATAAATGCCCGCATTGCATTGTTCAGAAGGCGTTGTTCGGTGATGCCTCAAAGTACGTTGTCTATGTCGAGTGCGACCCCGCTGGGAAAGATGCAAAGCCTACGGTCTGTTTTTCACGAGGTATAATGCATTATCCAACCTGGGAGATTGGCGGTAAATATTACGAGGGCGCAAAGACTTTACAGGAGCTGTCTCAACTCTCCGGTTATAAATATTCCCAGTAATTTGTCCCATAGCTTTTAACTAATTTAGATTGACTGAATCTATATTATTGAACTTGGAGCTGTACTAAAACTTGTTGATTCTAAGAAAGACCTTGGCCGTCTTCGCATTCAGCACATGGATACCTTACACCGCTTCAGTTGGAAGAAAAATATTATAAAAATCATCCTTTACATAAAAACGTTTCTTGACTATTTTGGATGGAGCAATGCATCTGCTTATTTCATTGTGTAGTGAATTTTTATATACTTTTGTGAAATTTGCCTAAATAAGTTACGATCAATTTATAAAAGCACTTGTATTCAATAAGGAAATGCAACGGAAGTATTAATATCGAAATACCTGATTTGGTGACTTAATACCAAAAGATTTCCTGGATATATTTGGGTCTATTTAGGTGATAAGGAGGAGGGCTACAATGATTAAATTGATTAGGTCAGCTAATTGTTTCACCCTGACTTTGTGGTTATTAATAGTCGGGTTCATTGCTATAGGGAGCATTGGTGGGTGTAACAATGACAGCAGGGGTAGCTCCGGCTGGATCTCGGGGGAGGCGGTCAATGACAGCGGAGAGTCGGGAGACGGCTCCTACGGGACCATATTATCTACGAGCGACGGCGGTAAGACCTGGGTCCGTCAAGGCAGCAAGGACACGCTGCCTGATTCCGCTGTCCGTTCGATCGTGGCCTTGGATGCGAATCATGTCTGGGCGGTTGCGGCGCACACTGTCTTGTCAACGAGCGACGGACAGAACTGGAGGCAACACTCAGTACCCACGACAGCGGAGCTTGTCACCGTTTACCCGCTCAGTAACGAGATACTGTGGGTCGTGGGATATGAGGGCACCGTGCTGAGGTCGACGGATGGCGCGACCTCTTGGGAAGTGTTCCAGGTGCCGGTGCAAGATGTTCAGCTCCAGGGTGTCTACAGCGTGGACGGCCAAACGGCCTGGGTTGGCGGAGGGATGATAACGGATACGGAAACGACCGGCATTGTCTGGAAAACTGACGACGGCGGGAAATCGTGGACTGAGCAGTATCGAGGTGGGCCTAAGCTCTTCGAAACGATTCGCGGTGTTGACGGCGAAACCCTTTGGGCTGGTGCGGGGGCAAACCGTATCATTGGTACCACCGATGGAGGCAATACTTGGCAGCTCCAGACCGAGCCGATGACGCAGTTCGCGGATGTGAACGGTTTGTCCGTTGTGGATAGGAATACTGTCTTTGGGGCTTGGGATTTTGGGATGTATTTGACGACAGATGGAAAAACCTGGACCCATAAGGAACCGTCTCCATTTGCAACCTTTTATCTCGGCGTGGACGCCATCGACGACCAGGAAGTCTGGCTAGTGGGGCCCATCCAGAGTGGCCCAGATCTCAGCGGCGTGGTTGCTCACACTCTCGACGCCGGGCAAACTTGGGAAGATCCTCCGGTGCTGCCTGTAAATCCAGAGTTCCTCTCGGTGTCGTTCGCGAAGTAGAAGTGGTACAGCAGAGACTGGTTTGCGGAATGTATTGAAAGGCAAGGGGAGAAGCAACTCAAACTGGAATGGGTGCTAATCAAACTGGGCTACTTAATTTCCCCTCTGATTTTCAGATAGCCTAAGAAGCTCTTCGAGAGCTTTTTAAGATATTGCGTATGAAGAGATTTATCCCGGCGATTTGGCCTTGATCTTTATAGCCTATTAAGATTTGTTAAGTATTTTACTATAATTGTTGTATAATTATGTAAATCGGAAGGTGAAACATATGGATCAAGATAACCGTTTAGGTAAAGATGTTGAAACCCTTAAGGATGATATCTCAAAATTAAGGGAAGATCTGACTGGTATTGCCCAGACTCTCATTGAAAAAGGAAAGACTGAGACCGAAGCTGCAAAGGATAAGTTAAGTGAGGGGCTTCGAGATGAATTCCAATCTGCTCGTGACATGAGTAAGGAGACAGTGGAATCAATAGAGGATCAAATTAGGGAAAAACCCTTGCTTAGTCTCTTAATAGCCTTTATTGTAGGTCTTTTCCTTGGCAAGCTCTTTGACCGCGGGTAGATCAGCGTGAGTAACCTAAAACGGATATTATCAACAGCCTTAAAACCGGGAAACAAATATATCCGAGCAATGATAACCCGGCTTGCTATATTCGTTGCTGTACTATTTGTATCTATTATTTTAATAATCATCGGCATAGGCTTTCTTGTCTGGTCCTCATATCTTTATCTAGGCACTGTCTTAAACCCCTATGTCGCTGCATTGTTAAGCGGTTTAATTGCTATTGTATTAGCTGGAGCGCTCTTTGTAATTGTAAGTGCTTTAACAAAAGGTTCAGGGGATAAAAAAAGCAAAAAAAACCAGGGCAAAGCGTCAAAATTTATTGATACATCCGAAGTAATTGAAGAATATCCCTTGGAGTCAGGGCTAATGGCTATGGCAGCCGGTTTTATAGCAGGTTCTTCTCCTGATTCCCGCAAGCTGCTGACTGAACTATTTATCTCTTTAAACCAAAAAACGTCAGATTAAGTCTCAAACCTGAAAAGCTTCTATTCACTATTCTCGAATGCATTCTTTTATAAACGATTGAAAAATCTTTTTGGAGACCTCACTTTCCTCTAATTCAGGATGCCATTGAATTCCCAGTGCAAACTGCGTATTTGTGGATTCTATCCCCTCTACTATTTTGTCTCCTGATTCAGCGCACTTTTTAAGCCCTTTTCCAATTTCTTGTATAGCCTGATGATGGTAGCTTTTTACGGAGAATTTATCTAAACCTATTATCTCATACAGCGTGCTGGGTTTATCAACAACTACATCGTGTAAGGCCCCTTTCTCATGAGGTAGTGCGTCAGGAATAAACGAATCAATGTCTTGAAATAATGACCCTCCGAAAAAGACGTTCATCAGTTGCATCCCGCCGCAAATTCCCAGCACAGGGAGTTCTCTCTGAAGGGCATTTTCAAGAACGGCAAATTCCATCTCGGTTCTTTCAATGCTCATAGGTCTTAATTTAGGATGAGGCGTCTCATTGTAGTATTTGGGGTCCATATCTCTAGAGCCGGGTAGAAGTAGGCCGTCGATTCTTGCCACAGTTTCCTTAATTAAATCGGCATTCCCGGGTATGGAAGGGATCAGTACTGGTATTCCTCCGGCATTGGCTACAGCGTGTGCGTACTTTTCCTCTATCTCAAAATTTCCTTCTTTGATATCGGTGGTTATGCCTATAATCGGTTTATGACTTTTCATTGTATTTAGAATAAATTTCCCTTTTTAGCTTAAGATTAAGAAAAAAACATATACATACAAATTTCTACCCAGTAGTGTATCTTATTCATACATTATTACTGAAATATTACTGATAGATTAAATAAGGTTTCTCAAGTCATCGATTTTATAATGGAGCAAATTCAGCATGAATAGACATATTCAGATATTAGCAGTTTTCTCCTTTGCTTTATTGTTTTATGCTGGGTGTAGCTCGATTGAGAGTCTGGTCAACCCCTTTGTAGGAAAATGGGAATCAGGAGTTTTCAATTTAGAGTTTGAGAGTGATAAAACTTTTAAACTTATGATAGGAAAAGCAATATCGGTTAATCTGGAAGGTAAGTACGAATACGATGAAGATTCCCTAACCTTAGAAATAGAGGGGGACAGTAATTTAACTTTCACATACGAGTTTAAGGACGATGAAAAGAAATTGATATTAAAGCCAGAGTCTGAGTTTAATTATATCAATACTAAAATAGAGTTTACGAAAGAATAAAACAATATAGTTAGTCCCTGTATTTACTTTATCGCACATAGATGATTCAGCTTAAAGATATATCCCTCTCTTTTGGATCAAGAGACATATTTAAAAATCTTTCCTGGCACATAAAGGATGGGAAGAGGATCGGATTATTCGGTCCAAACGGTGTCGGCAAGACAACTTTGCTCAATATGATAGCCGGTCTGTATAAACCTGACAGCGGAGCAGTTTCCATGCCTCCTTCTCATGTAATAGGTTATCTTCCACAGGAAGTTGAGGAGACTTATTCTGACAACTCAATCTTAGAAGAAGCTCTAAGTGTTTTTAAAGAAATACAAGAGTTTGAACGTGAATCAGAATCTATTGCCGAGGAATTAAAAAACATCTCGGATCACAGCTCTACTCTATATAAAAGATCTCTTTTAAGGCTTGATGCAATTCATAATGAACTGCGAACAAGGGATTCACACACGATCAGGTATCAAACTGAAAAGCTTTTGCTAGGACTAGGTTTTGAGGTCAGCGATTTAAATAAGCCGTTAAACACTTTTTCAGGCGGTTGGAGAATGCGAGTAGCTCTTGCCAAACTCCTTTTGCAAAACCCAAACATACTTTTACTCGACGAGCCTACAAACCATCTGGATATAGAAAGCATAGACTGGCTTGAGGAATATTTAAAACAATTTCTAGGAACTGTAATTTTGGTATCCCACGACCAGTATTTCCTGGACCGTATGGCAACCACAATTGCCGAGTTAAATAGTGGGCTAATTATTGAATACGCCGGGAACTATTCATCTTATATTACAGAGCGTCAGTCCCGTATGTCTATTCAGAGGTCTGCATATAATAATCAGCAGCGAATGATAAAGGAGACCGAGAGGTTTATTGAGAGGTTTCGTTACAAAAATACCAAAGCGAAACAGGTGCAGAGCCGCGTAAAGATGCTTGAGAAATTAGAACGTTTACCCGCTCCTGAATCTGAGGGTGCTTCGATTAAATTTAAATTCCCCGAACCCAAGCAGTCAGGCAGGGTTGTGCTTGAGTTGTCAGAGTTCTCAAAGTCATATTGGAGCAAGGACGATGCCGAGCTTAAAGTGTTTGAGGATGCGAATCCTCTGACTATATCAAAAGGTGATAAGATAGCTCTTATTGGAAAAAATGGAGCCGGGAAAAGCACGCTTGCGAGAATTCTTTTAGGTACCGAACCCTTTGAGGGCACTAGGAAGTTGGGGCACAACGTAGAGCTTACATTCTTCGCTCAGCATCAAGCGGAGACTCTTAATACTTCCAACACAATTATTGAGGAGCTTAAGTCCGCGGGCTACAGTCAAAATGAAACTGATATTAGATCATTACTTGGAGCATTTCTCTTTACTGAAGGGGATGTTTTTAAACCTGTGAGCGTTTTGTCGGGAGGAGAGAAGAGTAGGGTCGCTCTTGCAAAAACACTTTTATCTCCTAAGAATTTTATGATACTTGATGAG
>SMWY01000114.1 GCA_004356555.1 Candidatus Dadabacteria bacterium | reverse complement strand
CATCAGGAACTCCTAAGAAGAAAAAGCCTGAAAATAAAGGGCGTTTATCTAGCATGCTGGAATCTATGCAAAAACGCTCAAGCCCCTTAAACGCCCATAAGGTTGCTACAAAGTACTTTGATGATTTCAGGAAAGAAAGGGGAATTTCTACTTCTAAAAAACCTTCAAAAGATACTACCGCGGTAGCTACCGGTGTAATTACCGCGGAAAGGAACGCAGTAAGTACTGCGGTAACTACCGCACTATCTACCGCGGTAGATAAAGAACCTCATAAATCCACTTCCTTCAAAGCACAAAACAAGACAATTGGATCTAAATATTTAGATGATTCTCATAGTTTGTCTGAATCCAGAGTTTACTGGACTATTTATAATGAATGCATTGGCAGAAAATCAAAGAAGCTCAGATTCGGATTAAAAGAATTAAAGGAGAAAACAGGATTATCGGACAAAACCATAAGAGTAACGATTCATTCCCTTGAGAAAAAGTTCAGCATTGAAGTTGTAGAACCGTCTCTGGGGATATACGGAAGAATGATTCGGGTTTTTGAACCCGAGGAAGTTGTATCTAATAGAAAAAAAGCGGGCTTAATAATAGATTCGGTTACAAAGAAAATTGTAGATGGAGGTACCGCAGTAAGTACTGCGGTAGTTACCGCGGTAGTAGATAAAAAGAATTATAAGAATGAAATTAAGATCCTGTACAAAAAATATACCAATAATGATTGGGACAACAAAGCAGAAAAATTCTATAAAACTATAGAGCATTTAAAACCCGAGATAGTAGAGTCTGCATTTATTGTGGGAATTTTAAAAGAAAAAAGAAACGACAAACATATTTCAGATTTCAAAAACTTGTTTAAAGAACTGGACAACGAATTGCCGAAAGCATATATAGGTCATTTAAGAGTAATTTGGAAAGGATTCCAGACCAAGTGAAATAGGGCTGGTAAACAAAAAGGGCTAAAGAGGGGTTGTAATGAAAATATTAAAAACGCTGCTGTCCGCAATAATTATTATAATAATAGTAGTAGTAGTAGTGGGATTATTTCTACCAACAAGCTATACAGTAGAAAGATCAATTGTAATTGATGCTCCTCCCAGCCGTATACATGAATATATAGGGGATCTTAAAAACTGGGATTATTGGTCGCCCTGGAAAGAGGAGGATCTGACCTTAGTCATAACACATGGAGAAAAGACCAAAGGCGTTGGAGCCAGCCAATCATGGGTAGGGGATAGCGGGGACGGAGCTCTTACCTTTACAAAAGATTCCCCAACAGAGGGAATCGAATACGATCTTGTCTTTGACGGCGGCACCTATGTGTGTCGGAGCGCTATGATCTACGAGCATTTGGAGGAGGGAGAAACAAAGGTTACTTGGACAATGTGGGGAGATATGGGGACACCTGTTATAGGCGGTTACTTTGCCATGATGATGGATTCTATGGTAGGGGGCATGTTCGATAAAGGTCTTTTCAATCTTAAGAACACCGTGGAGGGGCAGGTTAAAGATGGCTAAGCGCTTTTGGTAGCGAAGTTGCCTGATAAGCAATATCCTTTATTTTATAGTGTATGAGCTTTAGCAGAGAGAAAGTTAAATTAATCCCGCAATCAACAGGTGTGTACCTACTAAAGGATGCAAAGGGACGCTCTATATATATAGGGAAAGCAAAAAACTTAAGGAGCAGAATACTATCTTATCTTAGCGAAGGGGAGTTTACGCAGAGACCTCAGATTATGTACTTAATGAAAGACGTGGTAGATGTGGACTATTTCGTAACTCGAAACGAGCGCGAAGCTCTAGTTTTAGAAAATTCCCTCATTAAACAAAAAAAGCCCAGATACAATATCCGTCTAAGGGACGATAAAAACTACTTATCTCTCAGGCTCGACCCGAGGGAAACCTTTCCCAGGTTATCGCTTACGAGAAGGGTTTTAAAAGATGGTGCGATATACTACGGGCCGTTCGCATCGGCCGATGCGCTTAAAAAAGCAAAGCGGCTCATTCATAAAATATTTCCGCTCAGAGACTGTACTGATGAGAAATTCAGAAGGCACGCGGCCAGGCCCTGTCTTAACTACTACATGAGTCTCTGTCTGGGGCCGTGTGCAGGCAAGTCAGGGGAAGAGGGCTACGGGAATGTGGTGAAGCAGTTGCGCATGTTTTTAAAAGGGGAGAAGAAACGCATTATCAAACTCCTTAGAGACAATATGAAAAAAGCATCGGATGATATGAAGTATGAAGATGCGGCCAATTACAGAGATCAGATTAGGCTGCTGGGGAAAAACCTGGACAGGCAAATGTTTGTAACTCCAAACACAAAAGATAAAGACGTGGTGGGATTTTATAGGGAAGGGCAGAAAGTTGAGTTTTCGGTCCTTTTTTTTCGCGGCGGAAGTTTGGTAGACAAGACAGATTATTCTTTTAAAAACGCAACAGGGGAAGATCAGGAAATATTAGGGGAATTCTTATCGCAGTTTTATGGGGGCAATAGGTTCGTGCCGCAAGAGATTATTATTCCCTTGGACATAGAGAGAATCCAAAACACTGCGGGGTGGCTTTCTGAAAAACAGGGTCGTAAGGTGCATATAAGTACGCCCGAGCGTGGAGAAAAAGTTAAAGAGGTCGAGCTTGCTAACAGAAACTCACTTGAGAGTTTCCACAGGAAATATGCGGATGAGCTTAAAGAGGTCGACCTTCTTGAGAGAATCAAATTGTCTCTTCATCTCTCAAGGCTTCCGTTAACCATAGAGTGTTTTGATATCTCAAATACACAGGGGGCTACCGCGGTAGCTTCTATGGTAAAGTTTGAAAACGGCGCCCCGTTCAAAGAAGGTTATAAAAGATTTAAAATAAAAAACGTCCAGGGTCCAAATGACTATGCAAGCATGCATGAGGTTTTATCCAGAAGACTGGCAAGAGGGGAGCAGAAGGGTTGGGAGGTTCCGGATTTGATTTTGATAGACGGAGGGAAGGGCCAGTTGAACATAGGTCAAAAAATATTAAGCGAGTTAGGATATTTGGAGAAAGTGGACCTTGCTTCTATAGCAAAAGGGAAAGAGGGGGGGGAGAGTGATAAGATTTATGTATACGGGAGAAAAAACCCAATTATTTTTTCCCGGAACTCAGAGGCGCTTTTCCTTCTTATGCGAATCAGAGACGAAGCGCATAGGTTCGCTATTACTTACCATAAAAAGCTGAGAGGGAAGAAAGCGCTTGCTTCCGAGCTCGACGGAGTCCCCGGTATAGGTGTTAAGCGCAAAAAAGAGCTTATCAAGCGTTTCGGAACCATATCTAAGATTCGAGAAGAAACAGTGGATGAAATTGCATCAGTCCCCGGTTTAAATAAAAAGTTGGCAGAAGAATTGAAGAGACATTTGTCTCATTAAATATATACATTGGTTCTAATAATCTCTTTTATCATTACCTAGGTATTTTATTTCAAGCTCCCTTAGCCTTTTGATTTTATCCCTCTTTTGCGCAGCCGCTTCATACTCAAGATTTTTTGCCGCTTTTTTCATTTCTTTGTTGAGAGTATTTATGGTTAGAGAAATTTTCTCAGGAGCAATATCCAGCTCCTCATCCTTTTCTTCGAGCGGCACGGTATAGTAGTCCGATTCATATATTGTTGCTAGTATGTCTGTCACAGATTTCTTAATACTCACGGGAGTAATGCCGTGCTCTTTGTTGTATGCCTCCTGGATTTTTCTTCTCCTGTCGGTTTCTGAAATAGCCTTTGCCATTGATCCGGTAATACGGTCTGCGTAGAGTATTGCTTTCCCGTCAACATTTCTTGCGGCCCTCCCGAATATCTGTATCAATGAAGTTGTAGAGCGAAGGTACCCTTCTTTATCCGCGTCAAGTATTGCTACGAGCGACACCTCTGGTATATCAAGGCCCTCTCTTAAGAGATTAATTCCTACAAGCACATCAAATTTCCCTAATCTCAGATCCCTTATAATCCCAATTCTCTCAAGCGTATCAATGTCCGAGTGTAAATAACGCACATTCACTCCGAGCTCCCTGTAGTACTCGGTTAAATCTTCCGCCATTCTTTTTGTGAGTGTGGTAACGAGCACTCTATCTCCACTGCTTACCCTTTTTTGTATCTCTTCCAATAGATCATCCACCTGATTATCCGCAGATCTTATCTCTACCTCTGGGTCAGATAGTCCGGTTGGGCGTATGATTTGCTCTACTACAACCCCTCCTGCTCTTTCTATCTCATAATCCCCGGGTGTGGCGGAAACATATATGGCTTGAGTTACTTTTTTTTCAAACTCAGGGAAATTCAGCGGTCTATTATCAAGCGCGGAAGGAAGCCTGAACCCATGCTCAACCAAGGTCAGTTTTCTACTCCTGTCTCCAGCATGCATTCCTCTTAACTGCGGAATCATCTGATGACTCTCATCCAGAACAATAAGAAAGTCATCCGGGAAATAATCCAGCAGTGTCCAGGGGGGCTGTCCGGGTAGCCGCCCAGATAAATGTCTTGAGTAGTTCTCAATACCCGAGCAAAAACCCAGATTGGCAAGAAGCTCAAGATCAAAATTGGTTTTTTCTTCAAGTCTTTGTTTTTCTAAAATCATTCCCTGCTCTTCAAGCTGGATCAATCTTTCCTTTAGTTCTTTTTTTATATTCTCGATAGCCTTTTCGTGTCTGTACTTGGGCGCTACATAATGAGATCCCGGATATATAGCGGCCTTTTTTACCGGCCTCAAAGTGGTACCTCTTAAGGGGTCTATTTCTTTGAGCGAATCTACTTGGTCTCCAAAAAACTCTATTCTGATCGCAGTGTTATCATGATGAGATGGGAAGATGTCTACGATATCTCCTTTCACCCGGAAGCTGCTTCTGTAGAGATCTGATCCCGTTCTTTCATACTGAACTTCGGAAAGTTTTTCGAGAAATTTATCTCTCTCAAGTTCCATTCCTTCCTCAAGCATTGTGAGTAATCCATAGTAATGCTCAGGCGCTCCTATTCCATATATGCACGAAACGCTCGCCACGACAATTACATCTCTTCTTTCAAAGAGCGATGTGGTTGAGGCGTGCCGCAGCCTGTCTATATGCTCGTTGACCTGAGCGTCCTTTTCTATATATGTGTCCGTTGAAGCTATGTAGGCTTCGGGTTGGTAGTAGTCGTAATAGCTGACAAAATATCTGACCGAGTTTTCAGGAAACAGTTCTTTTAGCTCGCCGTAAAGCTGAGCTGCCAGAGTTTTATTGGGAGCCATAATTAGGGTAGGGCGCTCTACTTCGACGATTACATTTGCTATAGTGAAAGTTTTTCCGCTCCCAGTAACTCCGAGAAGTACTTGATGCTTCTCTCCCCTTAGCAATCCTTCTGTAAGCTCTTTAATAGCTTCGGGCTGGTCGCCTTTGGGCGAGAAATCACTATGAATTTTAAAAGCGTTACCCATGCGTAAGAGTTTAGCATAGCGGTAGTTAAAAACTGCGGTTAAAAATAGTAACATATACTATATATAATATCTATATATACTTGAGATAACTTTCATCCTGCGCTCTTCGGTCGGTTTGGGGGGGGAGTCTCATTACAAAAATAGAGCCCTCTATAGGTATGGAGTTCAAGTTGCATACAAGGAGGGGGCAGAGATAAGACTCCTGTCTGAAATTGATCGGAGCGAGGAATGGAGTATTAAACAGACTTTAATAAAAAGAAACTTCTCACCTAAACTAAAAGCCTATCTTGGCAAAGGCGCCTCATAAAAATTCTATACTTTTGCAGTTGAAAGACTGTAATTTTGCCTTTAAATGTACGTCCGATAATATTCAATTATGTAAACTCCCTATTTCCAAAATATTTAATAATGGCAGTTAGTTAGAAAAATATTTTTGTTGTGGTATAAAAACAGTGATTTTCCTTAAAAATAATATCTAATAACTACTGATGGTTATGGCTAATAGTTAAAGTATAGAATTGTCACTGAATATAGACCAGTTTTGAAAAGGAAATGTACTCGTGTCTTTTCGGTGAGACTTCAGGGTGATAGTTGAGCATGATAAAAATAAAATTGTGTGTGATTATAGATACTGAGAATAGATAATCTGAGCAATCTATACAAGTTTGCTTCTTAACACTCTTAAATACTTTGAGTTATTTTGTAAAACAATGGAGTCGAGTATTCGTGGTTTCTAGTTACTTCTACTAACTACCTGTACTTGAAGATATTTTTACTTTTAAGATCTATGGAAAGAGTCATTGATGTTTTTAGCTTTGGACCTGCAATTCTTCCTTCAATCTCTTAGTCTTCCCCATATCTTAAAGTCGGATATTAAATATTTATAGTTTATCCACATCTATTAATGTGGTGGTTTAAAATTTTGATTTAACTCATTGAAATTAGTTAGTATAGTCGCCGATAAACACTCATAAATGAGTTTTAATTTTACTACTTTAGGAAGGACCCCAATATGCCACGCATAAGTTAAGTGGCTATTTGTTTGTCGATGCTTTGTGCTGCACTTTTAGCTATAGATTTCACGATACTCTGTCTTTTTCTTCCGGACTTTTTCTTTGAAGTAGGTAATCCCGATGGTATTTATCTGCTCAGTTATTTTAGGGTGTTCTTTGCCGGGCTTACTTATTTCGGCAAGGTTCCATTTTGAATACGACATGAAAACCGGAATTCCAATTCTGCTAAAATTTTCTGCTAGGATTTAAAGAATGGCAGTCTTGCCAGTTCCAGTAGCGCTAACAATAAGACCATGGTGATTCGTCGTTTTAGGAAGAATGAAAAGCTCTTTTTTCCTTTTGCAACTAATAAATTATTAGTCATAAGTTTATAATTCCTTTTCTGGCATGAATTGCAAAGAGGGCAATTCCTCTTATTTGTCTCTTAAGTTTTTTAAAGCTTTAATATCGTCTCCTACCTTTTCAGGGGGAGTTTCTACAATCATATTAATATTTCTAAAGTCTCGACTCTTGATAATATTTTTAAATCCTCTTGTTCCAATTTTTCCTTTACCTATGTGTTCGTGTCTATCTTTT
>SMWY01000113.1 GCA_004356555.1 Candidatus Dadabacteria bacterium | reverse complement strand
GGGATTATCGACAAGGAAGAGTACCTTCATTGCCCAGGCTATTATAAGGTAGGTAATCGTACTTTTAGATGCTGGAAGAGGGGGGGGCACGGTTGGGTTAATCTCCGCAGTGCGATCGTCAGATCGTGTGATGTCTATTTTTATAAGATTGCTGAAAGACTGGGAATTGATAACCTGAGCAAATATATAAGCGCTTTTGGATTTGGGTCTTTGACCGGAGTCGGAATTGAAGAAAGAGCGGGGATATCTCCTAGCAGGGAATGGAAGCTTAAAAGGTTTAATAAGCCTTGGTATAAAGGTGAGACAATTGTTTCGGCTATAGGTCAGGGCTACGTAAATGTAACTCCTATTCAGGTGGCAATGATGACATCTGCTGTTGCTAATGGGGGCACATTGCTTCAACCCGCTATTGTTAAAGAGATAATATCTTATAGAGGGGAGAAGGAATTTAAGCATGCTAGAATTGTTAGTGGCAAAATTCCTATTGAAATTGAGATGCTTGAATTAATCAAGGACGCTTTAGTAGGCGTTGTTAATGATCCGGGTGGGACTGGTCGTAGGGCAAGGATAAAAGATATGATAGTGGCCGGAAAAACTGGGACTGCACAAGTGGTGTCACTTGATATACAAAGTGAAGATAAAAAATACAGAGACCATGCCTGGTTTACTTCCTATGCTCCTGCAGAAAAGCCTGAAATTGCGGTAACCGTTCTCATAGAGCACGGCGGAAAAGGTGGTGCCGTAGCTGCGCCCATTGCCCGTAAGATTCTCGAAGTTTATAAAACTCTAAAAGAAGAGAGAAAAGCAGATGATAATGTTTGACAGGAGACTGCTTAAAAATTTTGGGTGGTCTCTATTTCTAATGACACTTGCCTTTTCATTTGTTTCACTCCTGAATCTATATAGCGCTTCTTATGAGACCGGGCTCGTCAATTTTAAAAAACAGTTTGTCTGGGTAGGTATAGGGATTGTTACTCTTATATTAGTTTCTTTTCTGAACTATAGATTTCTTAAGCAATATGCGCTTTACATCTATGGCCTTACAATATTGCTGCTCTTATTTGTGCTTTTATTTGGTAAAGAAGTGGCAGGTTCAAAGAGCTGGATAGACATTGCCTCATTTGCTACAATACAGCCTTCGGAGCTTGTAAAAATTGCAATCATTCTTGTACTCGCCAGGTTCTATGATGACGATTACCAAGTTACTCCTTATGGATTTCTTGATCTGATAAAACCAATAATATTAATTGCAATACCTCTTATCTTGGTGATGTTGCAGCCCGACTTGGGTACTGCTCTAACTATTATGTTGCTATCCGGTAGCATCGTGCTTTTTATGGGTATAAAAAAATGGTCGGTTGCATTTATTCTGATTGCAATTATTGGAGTTTCTTTTTATTCCTGGAACTACTCTTTAAAACCTTATCAAAAAGACAGAATAAGAACTTTTATCAATCCTTCAAGTGATCCACTTAATGCAGGGTATAACGCAATTCAGGCCCAAATAGCTGTCGGCTCAGGAGGAGTTACGGGAAAGGGACTCAGATCGGGTTCTCAGACACAGCTTAGGTTTATACCTGCTCAACAAACCGACTTTGCCTTTTCAGTCTTGGCTGAAGAGTGGGGATTTTTGGGCGGGATATTTCTATTGCTGCTTTACTTTATGATAATTCTTTGGATGCTGGATACTTCAAGCCGAGCGAAAGATAAGTTCTCCATGCTTGTATCTTTTGGAGTTGCGGCAATGTTTTTTTGGCATGTTGTGGTAAATGTGGGGATGGTTATAGGTCTGCTTCCTGTCATGGGAATACCTCTTTTAATCTTTAGCTACGGAGGGTCTTCTACACTTACGGCAATGATTGGAATTGGTATGGTGCTTGGTATTAGGATGAGAAAGTTCCCCATGTCCGGAGAGTCCATAGAGCTCAGGTAACTTTATTGGCAATTAGTTCTTTTGAGCATGGAATACCACCTAAACTACCAGATTGTTCCACAGCTCTGATAATTGCTTTTTGAGTGAGCTCAGCTGCAATAACACCTATTAAATTCACATCCTCCCTCAAATCTCCTAAGCAAACTGATATCACCATGTCCCCGTCCTGCACAGTATGTACAGGGGAAATAACTTTTGCGAGTCCTGTTTGTGCAATGTTTGAAATCCGAAATAACTCAGATTTTGAAAAGCTGGCATTTGTTGCAACTACGGCTAGAGTTGTATTTTGGTAGCTGTCAGCCCTCCTAATAATCCCCTGTTTGAACATATTTACGGTTCCGGGGAATTCGTTTCCCTTTCTAGAGTCCCTTACTCCCGCTAAGATTTCCCCGCTTGTAGGCGAGACTATATCCCCAAAGGCGTTAACTACTACTAACACTCCTACAACCACTCCGTTCTTAAGTTTATAGCTCTGTGTTCCGATGCCGCCTTTTGTTGCCCGCTCCACTCCCATTAGCTTTCCTATTGTGGCCCCGGTCCCGGCTCCAATGCTCCCTTCCTTAACCTCGGATGATTTGGCCTGAAGGCATGCTTCATATCCCATTTCGGCATCAGGTCTGATTCTCCCGTTTCCGATCCCTAGATCGAATATGACCGCTGTAGGAACCGAAGGGACTACTAAGCCGTGTCCGACCTCAAGTCCTACATTTTTTTCTTCAAGATATCTAATAACTCCACTTGCGGCATCAAGTCCGTAAGCGCTTCCTCCGGTTAAGAGAATTGCATGAATTTTTCCAAACGTACTATGGGAAAGAAGAGCGTCAATTTGCCTTGTGCTGGTCCCTCCTCCCCTAAGATCAACAGCAGCAGTAGCCGGATTTTCAAATAGCATAACGCTGCAACCGGTAATGGCCTCGAAATCAGAGGCGTGCCCTACTTTTATTCCTTCGATATCAACAATTGATCCCATGTGGTAGTATTCTAAAATTAATATTACCAATTGCCAAATTCTATAAGTTTTAACTACCTTATGCGCTACTTGACAGGATACGAGAATCAGCTAGAATCATCTCGTTTTGAGGTTGTTAAGGTTTAGAGATATTTGTGTAATTAACCTAATATGATTTCAATATAGTATCCTTTACTCACCCCAGTAATATGAATAAAAATGAATATTTTCATGTTGTTAAAGCGAAGATGACTATTTTATGCGGCGTAGGAATAGCTGTATGATTAAAGTATAAAGGGTTAAGTACAAATAAGATGTCCAGAACAAAATTTATATTTACTATTCTACTAATATTCTTACTCTTTTCATCAGATTATGTGTTTGCTATTACTGATGCGAGGGATGTGAAGGATATCGGTATTGATGAGAAGCTCGGGGATCTAATACCGGGCGAACTGGTCCTTATTAATGAAGATAATGAACCTGTGGCTTTTAAAGATTTGTTGTCTCAAGATACACCCACAGTTTTGAATCTTGTCTATTACAGCTGTCCTAGACTCTGTAACTTTGCAACGGGTGGATTATTGCAAGTTGTAAATGAAACTGAAGCACTTCAATTAGGAGAAGACTTTAAGATACTTACGGTTAGTTTTGATCCTGAAGATACAACTGTGTTGGCTGCTACAAAAGCACCTAAATATCGTAAAGGTATGAAGAGGGGAGAGGGGACCCAGAAGAATTGGCCTTTTTTGATTGGTGATAAAGAAAATATAGAAAAGTTAACGGAGTCTGTGGGTTTCAAATATAAAGTAGACGGCGCGGAGTTCGCCCACGCTTCAGCTTTAATCGTACTTACACCAGAAGGAAAAATTTCCAGATACCTTCATGGTATACAGCATGAGCCGACTGATTTTAGGCTTGCTTTACTCGAAGCTTCAAAAGGAGAGATAGGTTCTTCTAAACTGATTAATAGCGTGTTGCTATTTTGCTATGGATTTGATCCGGTTGGGAAGAAATACGCCCTTAAAGCGTTAAATATTGTTAAAGCAGGCGGGGTGATTACTTTGTTGCTTCTATGTGTGGGGTTAACATACTTTTGGAGAAGAGAGAAGAGAAAAGATAGGACCTGAATAGTGATGGAGGTTTAAAAGAAAACAGATGACTTGGATTCCAGAGGCGGCTTCAAATCTCGCGAGTAAAGTAGATGGGTTATTATTAGTTATCACTTTTATATCCATTTTTTTCTTTGTTCTAATTTCTGCAGTTCTTATTTACTTTGCAGTAAAATATAGAAGAAGAAGCGACGATGAGGAAACTCCTTATATAACCGGTAATCAGACTCTAGAAATAATATGGACGGTGATTCCATCTATTTTATTGATACTCCTCTTCGTTTATGGATTCGTAGTTTACAAGGACATGAGAACACCTCCCAAAGATGCGGTTGACATTACCGTCACGGGAAAACAGTGGCTTTGGACATTTGAATATTACAACGGCAAAAAAACGCTTAATGAACTATATGTTCGGCAAAACAGGCCTGTAAGGATGGTAATGAGAGCTGATGATGTTATTCACAGTTTCTTTGTGCCGGCATTTAGGGTTAAGCAGGATTTAATGCCCGGTAGATACACTCAACTCTGGTTTACTCCTACCAAGATCGGGACTTTTGATATATTTTGTGCCGAGTATTGCGGCACCGGGCATTCTAAAATGCTTGGGAAAGTAATAGTGCTTAGTCCTGAAGCATACGATATATGGGAAAAAGGGGTAGCTGTGGATGGTGGCGAAGCTGTCGCCTCGTTGCCTCCCGCTGAATTGGGGGAGAAGCTTTATAAGGGAAAGAGCTGCAATGCATGCCACAGTGTGGACGGCAGTGTTGTAATAGGTCCTTCTTTTAAAGGGCTTTACGAGAGAGAGGGAGAGCTGGAAGACGGAGCTAGCTATACAGCTGATGAAAATTATATCATGCAGTCAATACTTGAGCCCCAAGAGCAGATTGTAAAAGGATTTCAGCCTGTAATGCCTTCTTTTAAAGGTATACTAAGTGATGCCGAAATTACAGCGATTATTGCGTACATTAAGACGTTAAAATAAGGTATTTATAATTTAGGAGGAGATTTTAATGGCAAATCATGCAGTTGCCGCAAATGTATATGTTTCGTTTTTAGAGAAAAAGGGGATACTCTCCTGGCTTTACACAACGGATCATAAACGAATTGGAATTCTATACCTGGTATCTATATCCTTTTTCTTTCTGATAGCGGGAATGATAGCTATGCTGATGAGGTTTGAACTTCTTACCCCTGCCTCAGATTTCGTAAGTCCTCATACCTATAACGTGCTGTTTACCTTACACGGCTCAATAATGGTCTTTTTTTTCGTTGTACCGGGGCTTGCGGCAAGTTTCGGCAATTTCCTTATTCCCCTCATGATCGGAGCGCCCGACGTTGCGTTTCCGAAGCTCAACATAGGAAGTTATTGGCTTTATTTGCTTGGGACATTGATATTGCTTTTTGCCCTCCTTCAACCTGCTGATACGGGCTGGACTTTTTATACACCTTACAGTGCAAATACTGATACTGATGTGATATTATTGACCTTTGGGGTTTTTGTATTAGGTTTTTCTTCAATTCTTACAGGTCTAAATTTCATTGTTACTATTCATAAGATGAGGGCGCCTGGAATGACATGGCACCGTCTGCCTCTATTCATTTGGGCATCCTATGCGACAGCCGTGCTTCAGCTTCTTGCGACGCCCGTTGTTGGTATAACACTTCTTCTCCTTATAGCTGAAAGAACTCTTGGAATAGGTTTCTTCGATCCTGCAAAGGGTGGGGATCCGGTATTATTCCAGAACTTTTTCTGGTTCTATTCTCATCCGGCGGTCTACATTATGATTATCCCTGCTATGGGTGTAATTTCAGAAATAATTCCGGTTTTTTCTAGAAAACCTATATTCGGATATAAAGCAATTGCGTACTCAAGCCTGGGTATTGCGTTTATCAGCTTCCTGGTATGGGCGCACCATATGTTTACGAGCGGAATATCGGAAGTTGCCGCTACAATTTTCTCATTCTTAACTTTTCTAGTGGCAATACCAACTGCTATTAAGGTTTTTAACTGGACTGCAACACTGTATAAAGGCTCCATTGAGCTTCATTCAGCTATGTTATATGCCCTAGGGTTTATCTTCTTATTCACTATTGGTGGACTTACCGGAGTTTTCCTGGGAGCATTAGCTGCGGATATTCATCTTCATGACACTTATTTCATTGTTGCCCATATGCACTACGTTATGATCGGGGGAACAGTGATGGGGTTCTTCGGCGCTATTCACTTCTGGTATCCAAAATGGTTTGGCAAGATGTTTAACGAAGCGGTGGCCAAACTAGCATGGTTTCTCGTTTTTGTTGGGTTCAATGTTACATTTTTCCCTCAATTTTTTCTTGGGGTTCAAGGAATGCCAAGAAGATACGCAACTTACCCTGAGGAATTCCAATCCCTTATGGCGCTATCGACTTATGGCTCCTGGATATTGGGTCTGGGTGTTTTAATCATGACAGTAAATCTTATAAAGGGCCTTTTTAGTGGAGAAAAGGCGCCTCAAAACCCCTACGGTTCACTTTCTTTAGAGTGGCAGGTGCCTTCACCACCACCGCTTGAAAACTTTGTAGAAATACCGCATGTGACCGATTGGCCTTACGGTTACGGGAAAAAGAAAGAGGTGGATGCTTAAATGGAACAAGGTAATACGGAACATTCTCACGGTCTTCATATGGACCCTGCTGTTGAATACAGCTCTTCTAAATTTGGTATGTGGTTGTTTCTAGGAACGGAAATTATGCTTTTTGGCGGACTTTTTGCCGCCTATGCGATTTTCAGGGCCAAGTATCCTGAGATGTTTTTAG
>SMWY01000112.1 GCA_004356555.1 Candidatus Dadabacteria bacterium | reverse complement strand
CCCATCACAGCACTCATATCAATCTCGTTAAACGTGGTGAGCATCGCTGTAGTCTGAGTTGCCTCCAACATCCTGCGTGCTATTGTACGTCTCCGGCGGGACATTTTGATTCGCTCTTCCCTTACATCTCTAGCGACCGCTAAAGTTGGAGGTATTACTGCTGGAGTTTGATGAATAGGTTCCACACTTGATGCTTCAATCTCGGATTCTTCGATTTCCATCTGTATATATCTTTCCACGTCCTCTTTAGTAACACGTCCACTTGGTCCTGTAGCCTCTATTTTGCTCAAGTCCACATCAAATTCTTCAGCCAATCGTTTGGCAACGGGCGTTATCTTTTGAGTAGTTTCTTCTTCAGGTAGTGACGGTTCTTCAATTTCTTTATCTTTTTCAGTAATTACTTCAGCTGGGGCGGCATTTGATACATCGCCTTCTTCAATCACCCCTAAAACGTCGCCTACTTCGACGTCGTCATCTTCTTTTTTTAGGATGCTTTTTATAATTCCCTGTTTTTCAGAAGCCACTTCAAAGTTAGCTTTTTCAGTTTCAAGCTCAAGCAAAGCTTCGCCGATTTTAACGGCGTCCCCTTCTGACTTAAACCATCTGATTACTGTGGCTTCAACGATGGATTCCCCTAATTCGGGTACGACTATATTCGTTGACATTTTATTTCTCCGATTACTATACGTTTTTTACCCATGTAATACCTAATTCATCTAGGTTCGGTAGTTCTTTCTCAATCATAAACGCTTGTTTTATTAATGCAGCCTGATTTACTTTGTGCATTGATGAAGAACCCTCAGCAGGACTTGAGTTACGGCGCCTGCCAATATAGTGAAGAGGGAAGCGTCCGTCAATGAGCTTTCTGAAAAAGGGGAACATAAACATCCATGCGCCCATGGTCTCAGGTTCCTCCTGGAGCCATACTACTTCTTTAAGTTTCGGATACCTGTTCAGGACTTTTTTCAGCATTACAGTGGGAATAGGGTATATCTGCTCTACTCGTGCAATTGCTACATCCTTTGAATTCTGTTTTCTATATTCGCTGGTATTTAGGTCTATATAGACTTTGCCACTGCATAATATGAGACGTTTAACATTTTCTGCCTGCTTTCCGTCCATTTCGTCATCAATAACCGGCTGCCATGATCCTTCAGAGAGATCGCGCAATGAAGAATAGATCGAAGGACTACGGAGTAAACTCTTGGGAGTTAAAACTATTAATGGGAGAGGATCAATTCCCAGAACGCCAGCTTGACGTCTGAGCAGATGGAAGTACTGTGATGAAGTTGTGCAGTTTGCAATACGCATGTTAATTTCTGCAGCAGAACCCAAAAATCTTGCCGGCCTGCCCGATGAGTGATCAGGTCCCTGACCCTCGTATCCATGGGGAAGCAATAGAACAAGTGAAGGGGTTTGTCCCCACTTTGCTCTGGCAGAAACTAGGTACTCATCTACTATAGTCTGTGCGCCGTTTATGAAATCGCCGTATTGTGCTTCCCAGATAACTAGACGGTTTGGTTCCTGTATATTGTAACCATATTCAAAGCCAATGCATGCGTTTTCGGTAAGGGGGCTGTTGTGTATTTCGAAAGCTGCTTTCGCTTGAGGTATCTTTTGAAGCGGAATATATGAAGCCCAGGTATTAAAATCGTGAAGCACCGCGTGTCTGTGGCTAAAAGTTCCTCTTTGCGTGTCTTGCCCGGTAAGGCGAATAGCGGTACCGTCTGCCAGTATAGAGGCAAATGCTAAGTTCTCTGCCGTTGCCCAATCGATAGTTTTTTCATCTAGATCATCGAGTGATTTCGCTCTTCGTCCCATGACGCGTTTTAGTTTGGAATTTATTGTAAAGCCATCGGGAAGCTTGAGCAAAGAGTCATTTAATTCTTTAAGAGTTTTTGCCGGAACTGCTGTTTTAACTTTCTGAGCCGCGCCTGAAGGAGGAGGTTCCGGGTGCGATTCATCAGGAATATCTTCGGGTGTCAGTGATTCAAAAACGCTATGTAGTTTTTCTGTAAATTTACTTATTATTTCCTCAGGTTCGTTTTTACCTATTACATCTCTTTTGACCAATGTACTTGCCCATATTTCTCTCACTGTGGGATGGCTTTCAATCTTCTTATACATCTCCGGCTGAGTAAATGTAGGTTCATCCGCTTCATTATGACCGTGACGTCTATAACCAACTAAGTCAATTAACACGTCCTTTTGGAATTTTTGAAGATACGCGAATGCCATTCTAGACGCTTCTATACACGATTCGGGATCATCAGCATTTACGTGCAATATAGGAATCTCAAAACCCTTAGCTAAGTCACTGGCATACATAGTGCTACGGCTATCAGACGGTAAAGTAGTATATCCAAGCTGGTTATTAGTAATTATGTGTATTGTTCCCCCCGTATTGTATCCCGGGAGACGTGATAGATTCAGTGTCTCGGAAACTATGCCTTGTCCAGGAAAGGCTGAGTCTCCGTGGACTATTATAGGTAAAGACACTACGGGATCAAAAATTGGAGCACCTGGTTTGTTAACTCTAGTACCCGCGGCTCGGGTCATTCCTTCGACAACCGGGTTTACCGATTCTAAGTGGCTGGGATTTGGGGCAAGTGTGATTTCCATATCTATCGTCTTTCCGTTTTTTACCGCACGTCGGGCCCCGTCGTGGTATTTAACATCACCTGTCCAACCCATATCGTCTCTAAAGTCCCTTTCTAGTACAGGGTCTTTGAACTTAATTAAACTCTTTTTATAGTCTTTATTCATTACGTGATGCATAACATTGATGCGCCCTCTGTGAGACATTCCCAGCAATATGTGATGTATGTCAGATTCTGCTGCAAGCCCTACCATCTCGTTTATCATGGGCACCATAATGTCCACACCTTCTATTGAAAAACGGAATTTCCCCGGGAATATCCTGTGTAGAAATCTTTCAAAAACCTCAACCTGTGTGAGGCTTTCTAGCAATAATCTCTCATTAATCGGATCATTAGGAGGGCTATACTTGCCCGATTCGGCAGCAACTCTAAACCATTTCCTCTCTTCGTGACTATTAATATGATAGTCTTCATATCCTATTTTTGATGAATAGACAGAGCGTAGTTTTTTTATTGCTTCATAAGCATTTGATGTCGATTCTGCAATCGGACCACGAACTAAGCTTGAGGGTAATTGAAATAAATCCTCTTCACTTAAATTGTGGTCAGTTGCGTTAAGATAAGAATCCCCGGGCGGGTTACTTCCGAGCGGATCAAGATCAGCATCTAAGTGTCCGAAGGCTCTAATTGCTTGCGCTAAGTTAACCGTAGCAACTATTTTGTCCATATCCTGCGGGTGAGCATCTGTAGTCGTAGAGTCGAATGTCTCAGGATTCCATTTTTCAAAAAGTGCCCTTATATCAGGATCTACAGAATCCGGATCCTGCAGATAGCGCTCGTATAACTCGACTACATAACCCGAGTTAGGTCCATGAAACATATGCCAAAGGTTCATAATTTATTCCTATTGAATTAAGTAGTTCTCTTTTTGGATGGCTTGTAATTCTAACATCGGTTTTCGATAATAATAGTAGCACAAGAAATATTGGTCTGCAATTGTGTTTGTTGATTTTTATGATCTTTTTTAGGATGAGATGTTATAAGTAAGGGCTTGGATTCTGGCACTGAAAAATAATTAAATACAGCTACAAAATAGTTAGTTTTATTTAAATACAAAAATACCGTATTGTATAGAAATGCTTATTAATTCCAAGATATTATAATGATATCTAACCCAGGTGAGAGCTTATAAACTTATCATAATGTTTTCGGTGCTCATTATGACCTATTTTTTGTTGTGCAGGCGCGGGTTCTTCTTTATTCAGAAGTATAGATTCCAGTGAAATATGCTCTCCTTTGAAGATACGTCCTATTGGTATATGTCCTTGTTCCATTAACTCTATAATTTTTTGGAATGCCCCAGCTCTATTAGTAGGATCAAAACTCTCATCCTCGTCTACGTTATAGACTCTGGCACGCCATTCGCGGTGTGTATCATAATATGTCACGCATGGTGAAAGGACCTCTAGAAATGCAAATCCTTTTCCCGATTCGGTATGTTCTATTGCCGCTTCCATTAACCTTCCAAGCTGCTCTGGGTTACCGCTAAAACCCCTTGCTAAAAATGTTGCAGATAGAAAACTTAACCCAAGAAGCATTGAGTCCAAACCTGACTCAGCGTTATCATGATACCCTATGGGGCTTGTTGGAGAAGCTTGTCCTTTCGTTAGCCCGTAGTTGCCGTTGTTCATTACAATATAGGTAAAGCTTGGATTACTTTTAAATGTGTGTACCAGATGACCCGCGCCTATTGCAAATCCGTCTCCGTCACCACCGGCTGCAATCACAGTTAGATCAGGATTAGCAAGTTTAGCACCAATTGCAGCAGGCAATACTCGTCCGTGTAGGGAGTGATAACCATAACACTTAAGGTTATTCTGAATGGTCCCCGCACATCCTATTCCGGCCAAGAACATCAGCTTATGAGGAGGTATTCCCATTTTGTTTAATGATTTTTCTAATACGCCCTGTACTGCAAAATCACCACACCCTGCACACCATATTGGTCTTGCCGGTGTAAATGTTTTAGTGCTAGGCGGTGTTGTCATTGAGCTTTAGCCTCCTTCTTTTTACCGTTGATGAGTTTTTCTTCCTGCTCAAGTATTTGATTTACAAGGTAGCCGGGCCTGTATGGAAGACCGTCATACCTGAGTATGCTGATGATTTTATTGGAATCGGCTCCCTGGTGCATGAGCAAATGTGCTAATTGGCCCTGAGCATTTAAGTCAACTACGTATACGCGGTCACACCTATCTATAAATTCGAGAACATCGTCCAGCATAGGCCAGATGGTTCTGGGTTGCAGGTATTGAGTGTTAAAACCTTGCTCCTCAAGTTCTTCCATAGCTTCTAGTATAACTCCATACATCATGCCTATTCCTATAAAACCGATTGGAGCGTCAGGATCGCCAAAATGACGTCCCTTAGGCAATTCCTTTTTGGCTTCTTCAATCTTACGAAAACGTTTATCCATCATTTTTATACGGTTTGCAGGATCCGTTGATACTAAACCAAACTCATCGTGTTCATTCCCAGTAACGAGTGACATTCCCCCAGGAGTACCTGGAACAGTAAACGAGGAAACACCGTCTTCTGTAAATTCGTAACGTTTATAAGTGTCTAATTTCGCCACTTCTTCTTCATTAAGTCTTTTCCCGGGCTCAACAGTTACTTCATCAAGCTTAAAGGGTTTTACGGTTGCAATATTTTGTGACAATGCCTGGTCCATTGCAATAAATACCGGGCATTGATATTTGTCGGCAAGATTAGTCGCATCAACAGCGAGATAAAAACAGTCATCAGGATGTCCGGGCGTAAGCACTATTCTGGGGTAATCCCCATGCCCTCCAAACACCATAATATTCAAATCGCTTTGTTCTGGTTTAGTGGGCATACCGGTGCTTGGTCCTGAACGCTGACAGTCCACAATCACTAGCGGCACTTCGGCTGAACCTGCATGACCTATGCCCTCCTGCATTAATGAAAAGCCCGGGCCCGATGTGGCAGTCATAGTTCTTACGCCGGTGAGAGCGGCTCCTATTGCCATATTAATTCCTGCAAGCTCGTCCTCTGTTTGTCTTGCAACTCCACCGCAGCGGGGCAACCATTTTTGAAGCGTTTCAAGCACTTCGGTAGAGGGAGTTATAGGGTAGCCAGTAAAAAACCTGCCGCCTGCTACCATAAAGCCAAAAGCTATGGATTCGTTACCCATAATCAAAAGATGTTCTTCAGGATCCGTATGTTCTATTCTGTATATTCCTTCTCCCGCCTTTATTCCCATTTCATCAGCTAAATGGAGTCCTAATTCAAGCGCTTCAAGGTTGTAATCCAGAATTATTTGACCTCTGCGTTGAAAGCGCTTTGTAAAAGTACGGCGCATTGCTTCATCTTCTAAACCCAACAGGCGCCCTACAATTCCAAATGCAATACTGTTTTTATATAACTCACGGCGCATAGTACGCATAGCAATTCGGTTAAAAGGAGCTGCGTATAATTTAGTGCCTTCGAGCAATAGACCAGAAGGAAGCGGACCGCCTGAATCATCAAATATTACTATACTATTAGGGTTTAATTGGTGAGCATTTTTTTCTACAGCTTCTTGGTCAAGCGCAACCAGGATGTCTATATGGCTTCCGATGCAGTACCTCTCCCCAGTGAATGCTCTCATTGTAGCAGCTGCATGGCCACCTCTTATTCGTGATAAAACATCTCTTTCTGTGTAAACATTAAGTCCGCTGTTGCGAAATAGATCGGCAAGCATTGTTACAACGGTAAGTGAGCCGTCTCCTCCTTGCCCGGCAACAATCACACTAACGTCTTCCAATACCGGTTGGCTATTGTTGGATGTCATTTACCTTCATTTCCTCCATCCGTGGGTTTGTTGTAGTCCTTATAAAAAGTTTTGGGGTTTGTATTTCCCAATTCTACCCTTTCCTGATAAGTTGGCATTAGAGCGGGTAAAGGTTTATTCCTTTTCATATTAGATAGTCTGATCAATAATTGTTTAGCTTTGGGTTCTGATTCTTCAGGCATAATTTCAAATAGACCATCATCAACTGCTGCCTGCCAAAACTTATGTCCGGCTTCTGTGCGAACTGCTACAAAAGTCCATCCGTTAAGCCCGATTCCTCCTACTCCAATGTCAGCATGTTCAGCTGCATAGTCCAAGCAGTAGAGACAGGCAGGGCGTGCAAACGGACGAAAATCCTTTAATTTCATTATAATCTCACGACCATCCCTGAGTTCTATTATTACCTTACCTTTAACATTTACGTTAACTATATCTTTGGGATCAACATTAATTTCCTCTGCTATATAAGTTATGTGTTCGTGTGTAAAACTTTCAGAACAAAATAGTCCAATTACTAGAACTATATTCTGTTGATACCATTTTGCCACTTCAAGACGTATGCTGCTGTATTGCTGCTGTCGGACACCGTCAACCTGGCACGGTACACCTACGACCGCAAGCGGGCGTACATCTTTTTGCATAGCCTCTATTAGGGCAACCGTGTTAGGTGAGTAAGTATATCTTGAGCCGCTACAAGCTCTTATCTCTTCAGCAGTAGTTGCAAGTTTTTGAATTCCTACCTGAGGGTTTTCAGGTAGCACATCTCCCAGGACAGCTCCATTAATAGACCCGTTTTCCAGAGCATGGACTAAAAGAGCGCTTGTTACTCCACCGTCCTGACCTGCCTCTAAAAACTCCTTTTCCTTAGCACGCGCGATTACTGCATAATTATATGGACCGAATCCTTCGTCTTTTACCGGATGTTTGAATCCAAGAAGTGTTTGTAAGTCTTTATCCAGCGGTCTAAGCACGGGGCAGACATCCGCACACAATTCACAGAACACACACGCATCATTTCTAGTATCTACAGGATTTTCATCTACGTAATCAAAAACGTCTGTAGGACAAATAGTTACACAAGCCGCGCATCCAACGCACTTGCCTGTGTCGACTATTTCTCGCATTAGAAAATCTACCGCTTTAAACCCGCCGCGGTTTATTTCCGATCTCCAAGCATAAGCCCATTCGTAAGGGTCTACACCTTCTTCGAGCATTTCGTGATACTTTTTTTGAACTGACTGGACTAGCTTTTCATCGTTACTAATCTCTTGGTTACTCATTATCAGCTCCTCTTATAATTTTTAGAGTCAACTCCTGATTTTGTCCTTCAGACTTATCATTCATATTGATGGTCATAATTTGCTAATCGATTCATTCTTTGAGTAGTACGAGATTTGTTAGTTTGTTTCGATAGATTGTCCAATTTCTCTAATAATTTTTGACTAATTTTACCACCTTTGCCTTATACCACACACAGTTTAATAATACCTTTTAATAACACCTTAAATCAATCCTCGGAAATCAACCTATAATCATACCTCAAAATGATAAATGATAAACAGCCATTAATAAATAGTTTGGATAAGAATTGTAGTGCGGTTATCCTATTAAAATCAGTACATATGGGATCATTTTCCCCTCGGGGTATCAGCTTTGTTAATCTTAGAGTTCTTACTGCTATGATACACGTTCAAAATGTCTCAAAACACTTTGGCGACTTGGTTGCTGTTGACAACATATCTTTTCAATTAGAAAAGGGTGATGTACTAGGATTCCTGGGTCCTAACGGCGCCGGGAAAACTACCACAATGCGTATTATCACCGGATACATGCCGCCCACAAAAGGGAAGGTACATGTTGCGGATGTAGATATATTCGAAGACCCTCTAACTGCTAAATCCCATATTGGCTATCTACCTGAAAATCCTCCATTATATGAGGAAATGATTGTTACAGATTATCTGGACTTTGTAGCTGATATAAAGAAAGTGCCGATTAATGAAAAAAAGGGCAGGATCCATTATGTGATGGAGAAATGCGGAATTTTTGATGTAGGAAAGCGCATCATAGGGCATCTTTCCAAGGGTTATAGGCAACGTATTGGAATTGCTCAAGCTTTAATTAATGACCCTTCTGTTCTAGTGCTCGATGAACCTACAAATGGTCTGGACCCCAGACAAATAATTGAGATAAGAAAGCTTATAAAGGGTCTCTCCGGTGATCGAACTATTATTCTGAGCACTCATATACTTCCTGAGGTTACGATGATATGCAGCAAGGTGGTAATAATAAACGAGGGCAAAATTGTACTTGAGGAGTCGCTTAAAAGACTTTCTCAAAAAGCAAGTGATGTTGAGAATATACTGCTAAAGACTAAATATCAGGGGGATGAAGTTAGAGAGAAAATATTATCAATCCCTAATGTCTCAGATATTAGGTCAGGGCCTACAAATGAATTAATTATTCAACCAAAGAAAGGAGTTGATATAAGGGAGGAGGTTTCAGAATTAGTTATACAGAACAAATGGGGCCTTCTAGAATTACACCCGGTTGCCCATAATTTAGAAGAGGTTTTTTTAAAAGTAATATCTTCGGCAGGTAATTAGATGAACGCTGTTTATCCTATTTTAAAAAGGGAGCTGAGGTCTTATTTCGCCTCCCCTCTGGCCTATGTAATTTTGGTTGTGTTTCAATCTATTTCAGCATTGTTTTTTCTCCTTTACTTAAAGGGTTTATTACATTTACAGTTTGATCCAAGTTTTCATTTATTCAGGGGTGAACTCAATCTCAATAATGTAGTTGTTATTCCATATTTTGACACGATGAGTATAGTCCTTTTATTTATTATTCCCCTTATTACTATGCGCTCGCTTGCTGATGAGAGGACAAGTCATACGGCTGAGCTTCTTTTTACTTCACCTATAAAGCTCCGGGACATAATTCTTGGAAAATATTTAGCCGCATTAATATTATTGATTATAATGCTGTTTCTATCATCTCTTAACATAATAGTATTAACGGTTCATGGGAATCCGGATCTCGGAGCAGTTTTCTCAAGTTATCTAGGTCTTCTATTATTAGGTGCCTCTTTTCTATCAATTGGAATATTTGCATCCTCTCTGTCCAGCAGTCAGTTGGTATCTGCGATAATTGCTTTTGGTATCTTGCTTGTACTCTGGCTTATAGGTGCATCTTCTGATACAGAAAGCTCTATTCTAGGTTACATATCTCTAATTAATCATTTTGAGAATTTCGGTAAGGGTATAATCGAGCTAAAAGACTTGGCTTACTATTTTTCTATGATCTATATAGGGCTTTTCTTGACTCACGTTGCTCTTGATTCGGAAAGGTGGAGATGAGAAGAAGGAAACTTATATACGGTACCGGCGCCTTTATATCCGTCGTGAGCACGTTGGGGATAATTATAGTGCTAAACTATTTGCTGTTCAGAACTGATATAAGGTTTGATGTCACCGAGGGAAAATTTCATACAGTCTCTGCTCAGACGGTTCGGGTGCTTAAGAACGTTGAGGGTGAAATTGAAATTATAGGGTTTTTTAAAGACACGGGCGTTGATAGAGAAGGTTTTCAAGACTTGGCCAAAGAATATTCACATCGAAATGACAATATTAAAGTTAAACTGATAAATCCGGATAAAGAGCCGGGTATTGCCAAGAAATACGGTGTAAAGGAATACGGCAGTGTTGTAATTGGGAGAGGGGATAAAGTCGTTAAATTAAGATTAACAGACCCAATAACAGGGGGGATACTGAATAATTCCGAAGAAAAAATTACGAACGCCATCTTAAAGCTGACAAGAGAATCTGAGAAAACATTATATTTCTTAACAGGTCATGGACAAAGGGATATGGGTAATAGTGTTGATGCTGAAGGCTTTGGCTTGCTTAGAAGAACTATCATTGATGAAGGTTATAACGTTAAAGAGTTTCTCATTTTAAGAGGGGAGGAGTTGCCAAGGGAAAACGCTATCTTGTTTGTTGCAGCTCCTATAAAAGCCTTTTCACTTAAAGAGATACTATATATTAAGAATTATCTTAACCATGGGGGTAGGGCCGTATTTTTGATAGAACCCAGATCCGGAAATGAAATAGCCTCCGTATTGAAAGGTTATGGATTTGAACTTTCTGATGATGTCATTATTGATCCCAGCTCTAAGCTTGAAGGGGGAGGAGATATAGCACCTATAGTGTCTGATTACCCGTATCATGAAATTACCGAGGATTTTAGATTCGCTACTATTTTCCCTTATTCAAGAAGTATAGATGTTCTTAGTGATTTTAACGCTACAGTGTTGGCGAGCACAGGTGAGTACAGTTGGTCTGAAACTGATTTTGAGCTATTCAATGAAGGAGTAGCCCAGAGAGAAGAATCTGATAAGGGGGGTCCTCTTGGAGTAGCTGCGGTAGTTGAGAATTCTGCAAAGGGGAGAATTGCTGTTTTTGGCAGCGCAGATTTTGTCTCAAACATTTTTCTTGAGTTCTCAGGGAATCGAGATTTTTTTCTTAACACCCTCAATTGGGTTTCAGGTGACGAGAACCTGATTTCTATCAGACCAAAAGCAGTCAACACAGGCAATCTTACTATAACTACTAAGCAGGTTAATTTAATATTCTTATTTACAGTTGTTATAATCCCGGCTGTAATTTTATCTTCAGGATTGGTTATTTGGTGGAAGAGAAGAAGGCTGTAGCTTTGATTTTTCCCAAGTCAATATGATTGTTAGTTTGATATGAAATTGGATGCTGTATGTGTGAATAAAAATGAAATACTTTTTTGAAAAATTTAAAGGTGCTTTGATCACAGCTTTAGTTTTTATCATATTGCTTGGTTTTATTTATTTCCGCGATACTGAAAGACATTCAGAAAACTTGTTCAATGAAGAGCCGTATGTTTTTATAGGAGATGAAGAAGTTTTATCAGTTGAAATCTATTATTCCAAATCGTGGATTCTTCTTGAAAGCGATGGTGAAGATTGGTTTGTTATTCAGGATGAAGAAAACCTAGATGCTGATAAAAATATAATTGACCATTTAATAGAAGATATTAAGAATACGGAAATTGTTGGGACTGTTCCTATCAACGAAGTGGATTTAGATCAATTTGATTTTCAGAATGCCGGAGCAGAGCTAGTAGTTATTACGGATGTAAAAGATCATAGATTTATTATAGGAGATAAAATTCCTGTAGGTTCAGGGACTTATGTCTATGTCCCTAATGAGAATATCGTACTTGTTGTTGAAAAAGATTATTTAAAAAAATATATGAATATGTCCACAATTGATTTCAGAGATAAGGGGCTTTTTGGTTTTGACTCAAGTCAGGTAAGCCGTATTGCAATATGGTCAGGCAATTTTTCTGCAGATATATATAAAGATGATCAAGGGTGGTATGTAGATAACCAGGATCAAATTATAATAGTTGATGATAAGAAGATCGAGGAAATATTATGGATTTTTTCTCGGGCAAAAGTGTTGGATTTTGAGAATGAAAATCCACAGAGTCTGAAAAGGTACGGATTGGATGAGCCCTCTACTGAGATTATATTTTATGAGGATGATCGGATTCATGGACTAATATTTGGCAAAAGGAAAGATGAAGACAGTTATTACATAAAATCGGATTCAGATGACGCCGTTTATTCTATTCACAAAAGTTTGTTCAAGAGGGTACCAAAGAATATTGATCAAATTAGTTTGGAATAGTTTTTATAGCAAAGAGAGTATCAGAAAGACCAAAGCCTAGACCGGACAGACCTATAAAAATGCTGCTTGACAAAAGGGGGGCAGTATAAATAATCTATGATAGATAATTGAGCAATTCCATTTATGTCACTCCACCTGTTTTATCTTCCTTGGGAGGGAGAAAATCTACTAGCGGGAAGGAATGCAATATGAACGAAACTCAAAAATTCAGTTTCGGGGATAACTCGGTTGCGAGTGCCTACGACAATCTTCTTGTGCCGATTCTTTTCGAGCCTTGGGCGGCTCGACTCATTGAGGAGTATGGACCGTGGCAAGGCCGACGGGTCCTTGACCTGGCCACAGGAACCGGGATCTTCACACAACTAGTGGCAGGACAAATTGGCCCCGGCGGGATTGTACTGGGCATAGACATTAGCAGCGAGATGCTGACTTTAGCCAAAACACGGTGTGCTGACTTGACTTCGGAAGTGAAATTTATTGAATCCCCTGCGTATCCTTTAGAAATCTCCAGCGACTCGATGGACTTTGTCGTCTGTCAACAGGGGTTTCAGTTTTTTCCAGACAAAGACGCCGCTGCGCAGGAAATGTGCAGGGTGTTGTGTGTTGGGGGAAAAGTTATCATAACCACTTGGCGCCCTGTAGCTGAATGTCAGTTTTTCGGATCTATATGTAATGCACTTAACATGATTGGAGAGCCGGAGATAACCGACATGATGCGCCGTCCATTTGACTTCATGCCGGATTCACAATTGACCGACCATTTCGAGTCGGCTGGATTTGTGAATGTTCAGCTCAGCCAGCAAGAGCAAGACCTGGTAATTGGCGGCGGAGCAACACATGCCATCGAAGTAGCTTACGCAACTCCCATTAGGCCAAAACTTCTAGCCTTGCCTGATGAGCAACAGGCTGAATTCCGAAAAACACTTACAGAACTTCTCCATGAGCTGAGCGCCGACGGAATTACTATGGGACGCATGGTTTCAAACGTGCTATCTGGTGAGAAACAAGCCTGATGGACGCTATTTCGTATTATTAATAAATTCAACTTAAACCGAGCTTGACAAAGGGGTGCAGTACAACTTGCTCAATTATTAATATATTTAGAATGATTAGAACGGAGGACATATGTTTCTTTAAATAGTTTAAAAAGACGGGGAACTGAGCTGGGTTAACCTTAAACAAGTACTTGTAATTAAATTGGGACGTCCGACAGAGGGTTGGGTTTGGGGGTTTTCTTACAGGAATGAAACTCTTTGGTCCGAGACTTTCGAGTCGAAATAAGAGGCCGACAAATGGTTAGAGAATGCTCTGGGTAATTGTAAGATCCCGGGTAGCCCTGTTAGTGGCTGAAGACTTTTTAGCTTATGTGAAGAGACTGATAATAATTTTTGACCCATTATGGATCTCAGGAATCATTCTTTTCTTTGTCTTTAACATCTAATTTTATGCCCAATTCTAGGAGTTGGTCTATATCTACTTCAGAGGGGGCTTCGGTCAGAGGGCACTGTCCCTTTTGAGTTTTTGGAAATGCTATCACATCCCGAATTGATTGAGACCCCACAATTAGCATTACGATTCTATCTAAACCGAGTGCTATTCCCCCATGAGGTGGCGCTCCAAACTCAAGCGCTTCTAAGAGGAATCCGAATTTATCTTGCGCTTCTTCCATGCTGAGTCCGATAGCCTTAAATATCTTTTCCTGTATATCCTTCCTATATATCCTGATACTCCCCCCGCCTATTTCAACTCCGTTTAACACCACATCATAGGCTCTTGATCGGATCTTTCCGTGTTCCCCGTCCAGAAGTTCCATATCTTCTTCTTTTGGAGAGGTAAATGGATGGTGCATAGCGACATATCGTTTCTCTTTATGATCAAAATCAAAGAGTGGGAAACCCTCGACCCAGAGAAAGTCAAATTTGTTATGATCAATCATGCCGAATCTTTCCCCGAGACTTAGCCTGAGATGTGAAAGTACAAGGTTTACTATTTGGGGGGTATCCGCACCGAAGAAGACGATATCCCCATCCTCTAAATTTAGAGTCTTTTGTAAGTTTTCTTTTTCTTCTTCGCTAAAGAATTTGACGATAGGAGACTGCCATTCGCCCTCTGCGACTCTTATCCACGCTAGTCCCTTTGCTCCCAATGATTTTGCCGCTTCAGTTAGATCATCAATCTCTTTCCTCGAAAGTTCCCCTGCTTTTCCTTTCAAGTTAAGGACCTTAATTATTCCGCCGTTTTTAATCGCACCACTAAAAACTTTGAATTCCGAGTCTGCAAAAATATGAGAAATATCCTGGAGCAAAAGTCCAAACCTTGTGTCAGGTTTATCAGAGCCGTACTTTAGCATCGCCTCTTCATGACTTATTCTCTTAAATGGGATATCTATTTTGATCCCTTTTGCTTCCCTAAATATGGCCTTTAACATTCCTTCTACAACACTCATTATGTCCTCTTCTTTAATGAACGTCATCTCTATGTCTATCTGTGTAAACTCAGGCTG
>SMWY01000111.1 GCA_004356555.1 Candidatus Dadabacteria bacterium | reverse complement strand
GTTCTCTCTTTTATAAGTGATCGGGTGAGTAAGATCCTTGGTTTTTTTCTGTTTAGATTTAGCAGCCATTAATTTTACCTCTTTACGTATAGTTCAATCTATTAATTCTAATAAAAGGTATTGAATGCATCAGGAAAATTTATTTTCTAATGCGAATAAAGTCAATCCGCCAATTAATTGAACGTTTCATCTTCAGTGTTTTCCTTTTCCTCTTCTTCTTTCTTTTTCTTTCCAAACATCCAAGCTACCAGAATCCCAAGCTCGTAGAACACAACTATCGGAACGAACATTAACATCATCGATATAGCATCAGTCGTCGGTGTAAGAATAGCCGCTATAAGAGCGCTCAATATAATCGCATACTTTCGTTTTTCCCTTAACCATTTGCTTGTGACAACCCCTATTCTTGCTAAGATAAAAATAATAAGAGGAAATTCAAATACGAGACCAAAACCGAAAATTAAAGCCATAAAAAAAGATAGCGCTTCACTAATAGTTGGAAACGCTTTTACATATTCCGAGGAATATTCATTTAATAAAAATTTAAACGCCGGAGGGGAAGCAACGTAATAACAAAAAGCCGCTCCTAACAGAAAGAAAAGGGATCCGAAGAATATAAATGGAATTATTATTTGTTTTTCCTTTTTGTAAAGCGCAGGGGCGACGAATTTCCAGGCTTGATAAAGTATAAAAGGTATCGCTAATAATACAGAGGCAAAAAATGAGACTTTCAAGTAAGTCGTGAACCCCTCAGTAGGCCTGGTAAATATCAGTGAGCTTCCCTCGGGCAGATTCTCAATTAACGGCTTCATTAGAAAATCAAATATCTCATTAGAGAACGCATAAGCCGGAATAAAAAAAACAAGAATAGCAAGAAACGACCATAGTAGTCGTTTCCTCAATTCTCCAAGGTGATCAAGAAATGACATTTTTTCTTCGTTCATAGATTAGGCGAAAGGTTAACTTAATCGCCTCTGGTTCTCAATTGTTGAGCTAAGAAAGTAGGATATAAGAAGTTATGAAACACAGATGATAAGATTATGTGCCAGGTTAGTAGTACGCACGTGCTTACATTAAATTGACAACAATTCATAGCTAGCATATATTGTTATGCCGTTAATATCACCCTTAAACGTTTCTTGGAGGATAAATTGAAAGTATTAATAACAGACGGTATGGCTCAAGATGGTCTTGATATCCTTGAGGCAGCCACTGAATTAGATGTAGATGTAAGAAAAGGAATACCTAAAGAAGAGTTATTAGAAATTATAGGCGACTATGACGCTGTAATAGTTAGAAGCGCCACTACGGTTACAGCAGAAATCATTGAAGCGGCTACAAAACTTAAAGCTATCGGACGAGCAGGAATAGGAGTAGACAACGTAGATGTAGAGGCCGCAACGAAAAAGGGAATTGTTGTAATGAACACACCTGAAGCCAATGCGATTACAACTGCTGAACACACAATTACTCTTATGCTCTCACTGGCCCGGAGAATACCTGAAGCACACGCTTCTCTTAAAGCGGGCAAGTGGGAAAGAAGCAAGTTCAAGGGAATTGAAATTTACGGTAAAACCCTTGGCTGTATAGGGCTCGGGAACATAGGCAAGCTGGTGGCTGAAAGAGCTATGGGACTTAAGATGAACGTTATAGCATATGATCCTTTCCTAACCCAGGAAGCAGCGGACAAATTAGGCGTTGAGCTGGTTCCTCTGGATGATTTACTAAAAAGAGCCGATATAATCACTATACACACACCGCTTACACCTGATACTAAAGATCTTATTAATAAAGATACATTTGAGAAAACCAAACCGGGATTGATAATAATCAACTGTGCTAGAGGTGGCATAATAAACGAGCAGGATATTACTGAGGCTGTTAAATCTGGGAAAATAGCGGGAGCCGCCTTTGACGTCTATACAAGTGAGCCGCCGGCTGAAGACAATCCAATATTATCAATTGATGAAAATATAGTAATTACACCTCATCTGGGTGCTTCCACTGCTGAAGCCCAGACAAAAGTCGGACTTGCAATTGCTGGGCAAATAGTAGATTTCCTTGTCAACGGTGTTGTAAACAATGCGGTTAATATGCCCTCTGTAAGTCTAGAAGCTCTAGTAGTAATGAAGCCTTATCTCAATTTAGCTGAGAAGCTCGGCTTATTAGAAGGGCAGATATGTAAGGGCGGAATAAAAGAAGTGCATATAGAGTATGACGGTGAGGTATCAGAAATGGACACTTCCCCTATTACTGTGTCGGCACTTAAAGGTTTTCTGACACCAATGATGGACGTTGTTGTAAGCCATGTAAACGCACCAGTTATTGCTAAAGAAAGAGGGATAAAGGTAATTGAATCCAAATCCTCCGAAGCAAAAGACTTTACCAGCTTAATAACTATAAAGGTCAAGACTGAAGAAGGTGAGAATCAAGTATCAGGCACGATTTTTGGAAAAGAAGAGCCCAGAATAGTAAGAATTAACGGGGTTACGATTGACATTGTTCCCGAGGGTTATATGCTGGTTAGTGAAAATAATGATAAACCAGGATTTATAGGATCTATGTGCTCTATACTCGGTGAAAACGGTGTTAATATAGGGCGCCTTCACTTGGGAAGGAAATCCATCGGCGGAAGAGCAATTGTATTTACAAACGTGGACTCTCCAGTGCCAAAAGAGGTAATTGAGCAAATAGCTAATCTTTCCGACATAATTTCGGTTGCACAGGTCAAATTTTAAATGATAGATCGTCTCAGTCTTCCACAAGGAGTTAAGGATTACATTCCCGAGAAAGCAGAGGAACTCAGGAGAATTGAAGACGGCCTGCTAGAAGAATTCTCAAGATGGGGTTACAGAAAGGTAATTACTCCTCTCTTTGAATATCTTGAACCGCTTTCAGTAGGACTAGGGGATGATCTTAAAAGTAAAGTAATGAAGTTTGTTGACCCCTCTACAGGGGAAATTGTTGCACTTAGACCTGATATCACTCCCCAAATTGCGCGAATAGTCGCAACACAACTAAAGGATACGTCATCACCCCTGAGGCTTTGTTATAACGGAAGAGTTGTAAGGTTCGAAGAAAAAGGAAGCGGAAAAGAAAGAGAAATCTTTCAAGTTGGATGTGAGCTGATAGGACTCAACTCTGCTGAAGCAGATGGTGAAATTATTGCGCTGGGCATAAAATCGCTCGGCCGGTCGGGGATAAAAAAACTGGTACTTGACATAGGACATACCGGAATTCTAAGAAATTTACTGGGAAAAACGGGTGATCTTCGAAAAGAGGTCGAAGAAGCGATTAAAAAAAAGGATCAGGAAGCCTTGGAAAAGTCAATCAGGAAATCCAAGGCCCCCAAAAACGTTAAAGAAGCTATAATTTGTTTACCCAACCTCTACGGTGGAAGAGAGGTATTGGATGAGGCAAAAAAGATAGTATCTATAAGAAAATATATAAAAGAACTGGAAAATGTTTTAAACGTAGTCGACGACTATCAACTGGACTGTGAAGTTAACATAGACCTGGCGGAGTTAAGAGGGTTTAATTACTATACTGGTGTTACTTTTGAAATAATTTCTCATTTAATACCGACCCCTTTAATCAGAGGCGGAAGGTATGATGAATTAATGGGAAAATACGGATATGACGCTCCTGCTACAGGATTTGCAGTAGAGGTTGAATCACTGTTGGACTACTCTAAAAGCAACCTTGAGAACAACCAGATTCATTTTGTTGTAATTCCCAAAAAACCATCTTTAAGACGTGAAGCAATACATCTGACCGAATGGCTCAGATCAAGCGGTTTTAAAGTTGTCCTGGATTTAAATCTAAGCCCTAAACAAAGAGAGCTCAGAATTAAAGAAAACCGTTCCTCTAACTATTACGGAGTAATTCTTTTGGAAACTCCGAGGAAGCTAAAATTGATCGAATCCCGAAGAGGCTCCAGCAAAGAGTTTTCAAACCTTGAAGAACTTCTCAAAGGGGGAATTTAAGAATGCCTAATATAGTAGTGATTGGCGCTCAATGGGGAGACGAGGGCAAGGGAAGGATTGTGGACCTTATCTCTGAGAAAGTGGATATAATTGTCAGATACCAGGGGGGAAATAACGCGGGACACACAATTGTTATCGGAGATGAAAAGGTTATTCTCCATCACCTACCTTCCGGGATCCTCCGTCAAGATAAGCTATCGGTTATAGGAAACGGCGTTGTCGTAGATCCCAAGGTTCTTTTGCAAGAAATAAACGAATTAAATTCCGCGGGATACAGTGTAGATGAAAAAAACCTTAAAATAAGCGATAGAGCACACGTTATAATGCCCTATCATAGGGAGATAGACTCAGCACGCGAATCCATGAATGGAAAGGCAAGGATTGGTACTACAGGAAGAGGGATCGGTCCTGTCTATGAAGACAAAGCTGCCAGACGGGGAATAAAGTTTGCTGATCTTATTGACCCCGACTCACTTTCAGCGAGATTAAAAGAGGTTTTTGAAGAAAGGAATGCATACCTGACTAAAGTGCTCGGTGGGAATCCGCTAAATTTTGAAGAAATTTTAGAGGAATATGCTGAATACGGCAGAGAGCTTAAAAGATTTTCGTGCGATGTATCGACGTTACTCAACGAGTCTATTTCCAAAGGGCAGAACATATTATTTGAAGGAGCTCAGGGTGCGCTCTTAGATATAGATTTTGGTACTTATCCCTATGTCACATCATCAAGCGCCGGCTCTGGAGGAGCATCAACCGGCAGCGGAGTTGGTCCGACTAAAATTGATACAGTTTTAGGTATTGCTAAAGCCTATACAACCAGGGTCGGGGAAGGACCGTTTCCTACTGAAATTTCAGGTGAATTGGGTGAAAAGCTCAGACAAGCGGGTGGAGAATTTGGCGCTACTACTGGAAGATCAAGAAGATGCGGGTGGTTTGATGCCTTCGCACTTAAATATGCGGCTCAGACAAATGGAATTTCATGGCTTGCGCTGACAAAGCTTGATGTATTATCCGGATTTGAGAAAATACATATCTGCGTCGGTTACCGCTACAAGGGTGAGCAACTATCTTCTTTTCCATCTAATAATCAGGTACTAAAAGATATAGAACCTATATATGAGGAAATGGATGGCTGGAAAGAGGATATATCAGAAGCCAAAGATATATCGGAGTTTCCAATACAAGCCAGAAAATATTTGGAGAAGTTAGAAGAAACGACAGGTGTTCCTATATATACTGTTTCTTTAGGACCTTCGAGAGAAAAGATAATATTTCTAAATGAAATTTTTTCGTAGTCAGATTTCCATATCTAAACTAATATCAATCAAATTCAAATTCTCTAATCCAGTATGTAAATCCCGGATTCCAATCTTCTATTCGAACTGCATCAACTACATTTGAAAAATAATCCCCTTCAGGTCGGAACTCTTTTCTATAAATTCCTACAACCCTTACGAAATCACCCTCTTGTATAGGCACCTCTCCAGGTGCATAAACATCTACTCCAGTACCCATTCTATCCGCCAATATGAATGTTGTATAAGCCTCTCCCATACCTTCTTCATTCTGATTTGGAGTGGTGTTGATTTTGAGATTCCAGACCTTACCTATAAGAGAAACCCCTGAACTGGCATAAGCCTGCCTATTAGTTATTAGATTAGCTATGCTGATATTCTGGGTAGCTAAGGAAGTATCAGGATCCTGCCACTGACGTTTACACGCCGTCAGAGCAAAAACAAGCACAACAACAGAAACAAATACATATAAATTCCTTTTCATTAGTGCCTCCAAGCAAAGTGCCGATTTCATTTGAATTATAACATAATGGCTAAGATTTTTGTTCATATGCTTCTATGATATGCCTTACTAAAGGATGCCTTACTACATCGTTTTTGGAAAAATACACAAATGATATCCCCTCAATTTTCTTAACGAGTGATTCAGCTTCAAGCAGCCCCGATTTTCCCTCCCCTTCAAGATCTATTTGGGTCGTATCCCCAGTAATGACTGCTTTTGAGTTAAAACCTAGTCTTGTTAAAAACATCTTCATCTGCATTGGTGTAGTATTCTGCGCTTCATCAAGCACAACAAATGCATCATTTAGAGTCCTTCCTCTCATGAATGCTAGAGGCGCTATTTCAATGGCATTCTTATCAATTAATCTTGAAGCTTTATCGTAATCCATCATATCATACAGGGCATCAAATAGGGGCCTCAAATAGGGGTCCACTTTTTGTGAGAGGTCACCCGGCAGGAAGCCTAATTTCTCACCGGCTTCGACCGCAGGCCTTGTTAGTATAATTCTGTTGACTTCTTTATTTACAAATGCCGAGACTGCCATTGCCATAGCAAGATAGGTCTTACCTGTTCCCGCAGGGCCAATCCCAAAAACTATATCGTGTTTTCTTATTGACTCTATATAGAGTTTTTGAGTTAGACTCTTCGGAGCTATTATCCTTTTTCTAGTTGAGATACATACAGTATCTAAAAATATATCCTCAAGCTGAATGTTATTTTCATCCAGAACCCTGGAAGCCAACTCTAGATCACCCGGATCAAGTGAATAGCCCTTCTCTAAAAGACTGTAAATCTCTTTTAAGAATTTATAGGCTGATTCAACTTCATGACTTTCCCCTTCAAGACTTAATTTCCCGCCCCTTGAGTGAATCTTTATTCCGTAGAGATTTTCTATTTCCTTTAGGTTTTCGTTATGCTGGCCATAAAGTTCTCTAACTATATTATTATCTTCGAATTGCAGATCCTTATTTACACCGTTTTCGAGTCTTATTGTATCCTGCATATATGTATACAGTATCCTCCTATAATTTATTAAAAAAAACTTACTATTTCCCCGGTATTGCTGTTAAGAACGGATGTCTGTGAAAAGGAAAGCGTCATATGGGTTTTATAGTGTAGAATATTTGTATCACTTGGATGGATGACAGCGAAATATATAAGCTTTTCTCTCGAATTCCACTCAACTATTTAATATATCCCTGTTAATAGAGATTTTAAAATTTAACTTGAGTAAGTATAACAGAAGGCTAATCAAAACCAAACTTTTTTCTGTCTTATAAAGTATTTTAGAGTATCGAGAGCAATTAATCGAATTAGAAATCCTATTGCATTAGATACTGAGATGCCAAGAAAAATTAATCATCATCGATCTCAAAAGGATCTGGAAATTTGTATTTATAATCTAAGCGTTTCTTCAACTTCTCACTGCTAACGATTTTGTAGCTGTAATTTTCTGGCTCTATAAATGTCGGAGGAGTTAGTCCTAACTTATTTGCATGATTAATATAATAGTCCTTCCTCTTCGGATGCAGGTCTGCACAGGCGTTAAAAGTATCACCCCAAATATCTCTCTCAATTATCTTATGAATGATGCTAATACAGTCATCTCTGTGGATAAGGTTAACTGGGGCCTCTCCGTTGGCTAACTCCCGTTTCCCGGCGAGAAACCGTCCTGGTTTACGGTCATAACCTATCAAACCGGCAAATCTTAGTACTGTAGTCTTAAATTCATCACAGTTATTTAAAAGTTCCTCTACAATCAAGAGCGCTTTACCTGAAGATTTAGAGGGTGCCTTTGTTTCTTCTTCAGATACTTCACGATTTAAATCAGGATAAATGGAGGTTGAGCTTACAAATACAACTTTCTCTATGGATGAAAGCTTAATTTCCTCTATTAATGAATTCACTTGAAGGCCGTGATATGTGACTATATCGTCCCGCCTTTCGGGTGGGAAGTCGATGATGAGCACATCACTTTTAAAAAAGTTATCTAGATTCTCGCCATGAACGTTAGGATCGAGTACTAAAAGGCTTGGTTCAATACCTTTTGACTCCAAAACAGTGAGCTCTTCTCGTGTTCTTGTAGATCCCTTAACTTTATATCCACATTTTTTAAGATACTCAGCTAAGGGTAGACCTAACCAACCACATCCTAATATGCTTATTGTTTCCATACAATCCGGGACCTTGTTAAATTATTTCCCCTACAATTATAGATTCGGATGATCTATTTCTAGAAATTGGTTTGAAGACACATTCTGTAGTACTGTAGTCTCGCCATCAGCCCAATCTACTTGGACCAGGTTTACGAGTTCAGCATTGCCCAAACCGAAATGCGCCCGTACAGGGTTTTGGGATACAAAATTACTGCCGACTCTAAGCTCTCTTATCTGGTTTTGATTATTTACCGTAATAGTAACCCTGGATCCAACTCCCTCTCTGTTTGGGGATAGGCCGTTTAGTTTAATACTGAGGAAATTGTTTGTGTTTCCGCCGTCATTCCGGAAAAGTTTAGGGCTCTGATTATTATTGGTGATAAATATATCAATGTCCCCGTCCTTATCATAATCAAAACACACTATTCCCCGCCCCTGACCTGTATCGTCAAGCCCCAGTTCAAGTGCCCTCTCTGTAAATGTTCCGTTACCGTTTGATATAAATAATCTAGTAGGATCCGCAAAGAATTCTGGAGCTCCATCACCGTCTGGGGGAAATCCAAATCCATTTACGTGAAGCAGATCAAGATTACCGTCGTTATCAAAGTCGTACATACAACTTCCCCATCCCCAAAAACCATGATCAACCCCAGCTGCCACAGTAACATCCTCAAAAGTACCGTCTCCATTATTGCGGTAGAGACGGTTTCCATATCTCTCTTTCGGATCGTCAGGAAGGAAAATACTTGACACAAACCAATCCAGATCACCGTCATTATCATAATCCCCTACAGCAGCACCCATACCATTTTGATCTATTATTACGTTTGGGTTAGTCGTATTAATAAATGTGCCGTTTTTCTGATTAATAAATACCTCACTTGTAAGAAAATCCGCTGCAATTAAGATATCGAGATACCCATCGTTATTGATATCAGCAAAAGTAGGTGAGAAAGTAAAATCCGGTTCTCCCTGATAGGTAGAGGCTATACCAGAAGCAATGCTTACATCTGTAAATGTCGTATCTCCGTTATTTCTCCATAAATGCTCAGATGTATCACCAAGATCAAGTACACCTCTTCTACCCCAATGCGTCATAAATAAATCAAGATCATTATCATGGTCATAATCGCCGAAAGCAGCAGAAAAAGTATTCTTACTAAGAACTGCAGTTTCTAATGCTCCGGCTGTTATATTTGAGAAAGTCCCGTCGCCGTTATTTAGGAAGAAAGAAACTCCGGTCGGGGAAATTCCGCCAATAAAGAGATCTAGAAACCCGTCCCCG
>SMWY01000110.1 GCA_004356555.1 Candidatus Dadabacteria bacterium | reverse complement strand
TTCAAATGTTAAAGGTCTTATCTTAGAAGGTTGCTCTTCATCACTCCCGCTTTCTAACAAAAACAGACTTGAGAAATGGAATAGCATTCCTTCCTATGATCATATTTATGATATAGCTAAAAAAGTGTTAAAGCCTGATCCTGTGACAACTCAAAATGACAGGGTCTTTATTGTCTATAGGGCTTGGGGACCTACTTTCGATCCTTTGGATGTTGAGCTTTTTACATACCGGACCTGGTGGTTTATGAGGAGTCCTGAAGCGCATAATGCCAAAACTAATGAAATTATTGCAAGTGTGAAAATCCCCGTTCTATTTATTCATGGAGAGCAGGATTATATAGTAGGACATGAAGAGCCCGAAAGTTTAGTAGAGATTTTAAACAATGCTGGAAACACAGATGTTCAGCTGACTTTTATTCCCGATGCAAAGCATGACTGTATGGAAAACCCAAGTGCCACTATTGATACTCTAATAGAGTGGCTTTCCAATTTCTAATATCTAATTTAATAATTCTTCATAATGATGATAGGTTATATGTTGTGGAAATTAGCTGTCATACATTGATTGTCGGCGCAGGTATAACCGGCCTTACTATCGCAAGAGAACTCATAGAAGAGGGGGTCGAAGATATTGTAATTATTGAGAAGGAAAACTCTCTTGGAGCTCATGCGAGTGGAAGAAACAGTGGTGTGCTTCACGCCGGGATTTACTACTCTCCAGGTACTTATAAAGCCAGGTTTTGTGTTGAAGGCAACCGGCTGATGAAGGAGTACTGCCGGGAAAATGGATTGGCACTTAAAGAGACCGGTAAGGTTATAGTTACAGATGAAATTAGGCAGGACGTATTATTTGAGCTCAAAAAAAGGGCTGATCAGAGCGGTGCGGAGTCAATAATAATTGACCACAAGCAGCTCAGAGAGATAGAACCGTATGCAGCACCTTCAGAAAAAGCTCTTTATTCACCTAATACAGCAGTGATTAATCCTATGGAAATATTAGTTTCGATTAAGGAAGAGCTTGAGAGCACACGTAAAGTGAGATTCATGTTCGGAACATCGTTTTCGGGCTTGAGGGATAGCAGCATAGCAATTACAAATCAAGGCTCGATAAGATTTAAAAAGTTTATCAATGCTGCCGGCAGTTTTGCAGATAAGATAGCCCACTCTTTCGGGGTAGGCTCTCAATATAAAGTACTGCCTTTTAAAGGTACATACAAAAGGCTTGTCAAGAAGCGGTCATATCTGGTAAGGGGGAATATTTATCCCGTACCCGATCTGAGAAACCCGTTTCTGGGAGTTCATTTCACAAGGGGGATTGATGGATATGTCTACATCGGGCCTACCGCGATTCCCGCTTTCGGACGGGAGGAATATGGCTTGCTTAACGATCTTTCAATTGAATCCTTATCTATTTTGGGAAGAGATATTCTACTCTTCTTTACAAATGATGGGTTCAGGGCTGCCGCGGTGAGTGAAACTAAAAAGTACCTAAGAAAATATCTTCTTAGTGAGGCCAAAAAGCTATTGCCGGAAGTCAAGATGGACGATATTCAAGATACACCAAAAGTGGGGATACGCCCCCAGCTTGTAGACTGGAATAGTAAAAAGTTAGTAATGGATTTCATTCTTTTAAAAGATGGGGATTCTCTCCATATATTAAACGCTATCTCCCCGGCATTTACATGCTCTATGGCATTTGCCAAGCATGTTGTTAAGGAATTTTAGTAGGACCTTCATTAGAGAATGTAGAGCTTATCGATTTATCAATCTCAGGGGTCTTATTTCAACATCCACAAAATCTTCATTAACCAAAGAGAGATGAGACTTTGGTTCCCGACATTTATATATTTGTATTACATTTATCTTGATTATTTTTTACACAGAACTTGCCAATGTTTGGTAAACTCATATAAAATAAGACACTTGTAATTTATGTTTAGGACTAAATTAATAAATTCAACCAGAGGAATCAAATGCCCGAACTGAGAATAATCCGCAATTATGTTGGTATACCAGATTCTCATACTATAGAGTCTTACATATCCAGAGGTGGTTACACTGCACTTACTAAAGCGCTTAAAATGGATCCGGATGAGATAGTAGATGAAATTAAAAAGGCCGGTCTTAGGGGCCGCGGGGGAGCAGGGTTTCCCACCGGCGTTAAGTGGGGTTTTATACAAAGAGATTCAAAAAAACCAATCTATCTATGCTGTAACGCGGATGAAAGTGAACCTGGGAGTTTTAAAGACAGAGAAATACTTGAACAGGACCCTCATCAAATGCTTGAGGGAATTATAATAGCTTGTTACACAATAAACTCACATAAAGCATATATATATATTAGGGGAGAGATGCCCTATGGTGCCCGAATTATAGAAGCAGCAATAAATGAAGCATGCGAAAAAGGTTATCTCGGTCAAAATATTCTTAATTCGGGGTTTGATCTGGACGTTGTTTTATTTAGGGGTGCAGGTGCCTATATATGCGGTGAAGAAACAGGACTTTTAGAGTCGATTGAGGGGAAGAACGGCGAGCCCAGACCAAAACCTCCTTTTCCTGCCCAGATTGGTCTGTTCGGGTGTCCTACTATTATTAATAACGTAGAAACCCTTGCATGCGTTCCCCATATTATTAATAATGGGCATGAATGGTTCTCAAACATAGGGGTTCCTAAGAACACCGGAACCAAGATCTACGGACTTTGCGGGGATATTAATAAACCGGGGCTTTATGAGATCCCCTTAGGGATAAGCGCCCGCGACTTGATTAACGAATATGGAGGGGGAATTCCTAACGGAAGACAAGTAAAAGCTATATCTCCCGGAGGCTCATCCGCCCCTCTTCTCACTGCTGATGAGCTTGATATCTCACTTGACTTTGACTCTCTAGCCGAAGCGGGATCGATGCTGGGGACTGCAGGGGTAACTGTAATGGATGATACGTCCTGTATGGTAAGAGTTGCGCAAAATCTGGCTCATTTCTACAGGGATGAGTCCTGTGGCCAATGTGTTCAATGCAGGGAGGGGACCTGGTGGCTTGAAAAAATGTTGACTATGATTGAGCAAGGCAAAGGAAAGATGGAGTATATCGATACTTTGCTCGATGCTTGCTCTCAAATGAGAGGCACTACTATCTGTGCGCTTGCTGATGGTTGCGCCATGCCTATTGAATCGATAGTAAAGAAATTCCGCCATGAATTTGAAGAGCATATTAGGCTTGGGAAATGTCCTTTTGAAAATAAATACATGGGTGATTGGTCCTAGTTTTATTGCTGTTTTTGTTCTTTCGAGTTGTCTAGTTCAAATCTATCTTCAGTAGGTATATAACTTGAGTCGAGTCTTTTTATTATAAGAGGGCACTATATTAAAGATGATCAGTAACAACGTCCTAAGTAGGATTTTTAAGTGACTATTGAACTTTCTCTTTATCTTCAGCTTTTGAGTCAGCTTTGTCGAGGTCAGTGTCCTGAATTCGTTTGGAATTGTCTTTTTCAGGAGTTACATCAATTTCATCATCCTTCATGGACTTTCTAAACCCTTTTATACCTTTTCCTAAAGAAGATCCAAGATCTCCAAGTCTGCTAGGCCCGAAGATCAAAAGAAGTATTCCTAAAATAATTACTAATTCCCAAACGCCCAATCCACCGATCATAATTGTGTACCTCTCTATATAAACTACCGATTAGAGCTGATAAAGTCAACCTAAATCGTGCAAATTAACAAAGCCTATTTTCGATTTACCCATACGTACTATTCATTTTTTTTAGTATCTATGAGTGAAAAAGGATCTTCTCCGGTGATTAGTCTTACCCCTCTTTTTCTGGTGAAGTAGCTCCAAGACCACCTGAAAAGTACTACCACTTTGCTATCAAATTCAATTAGATATCTGATGTGTACAAATGCCCATATTATCCATGCGACAAAACCCGAGAATTTCAGTGATCCCATATCGGCTACTGCAGAATTAGCGCCTATAACCGCCAAATTGCCTTTTTCCTTATATTGAAACGGTCCTGTATCTTTTCCCTGGACTCTGTTTAATATAAGTTTAGCTACATAACGACCTTCCTGCATTGCAACCGGCGCTACTCCAGGCAGGGCTTCTTCCCCTTGATATGCGAGGTGGGCCAGATCGCCAATTACAAATATATTAGGATATCCAGGAACGCTAAGATCAGAATTAACTATAACTCTCCCACTTTTATCGAGTTTAGCCCCTGTATGTATTGCTAAGGCCTTACCCAGAGCGGAGGCCTTAACACCAGCGGTCCATAAGATTGTTCTGGACTGTATTACTTCGCTGTCGCCGTTTCTGCTAATAATTGCCTTATTGTCTTCGATATTTGTAACCATTGTATCTAGCCTTATGCTAACCCCTATGTTATTAAGATATTTCTCGGCTTTTTCAGATAGATCAGGAGGGTAGGTGGGAAGAACATGATTCAACCCTTCGACTAAAATAATCTTAGCATCTTCGGTGTTTATATTTCTGAAGTCATCTTTTAAGGTGGTACGCGTGAGCTCTCCAATTGTACCTGCAAGCTCTACTCCCGTAGGGCCAGCTCCTATAATTAAAAAGGTCATCCATTCTTGTTGTTTCTTGGGATCTGTTTCTCTTTCTGCGGCTTCAAAAGACAACAGGATCTTTCTTCGCATTTTAAGAGCATCCTCAACTGTTTTTAATCCCGGCGCTATATCCGCCCAGTTGTCATGCCCAAAGTAATGATGATAAGATCCAGTAGCAACTATGAGAGTGTCATAGATTATATCACCATCCCTCAAAATTACCTTTTTTTCCTGGGGAAGAATATCGGTTACTTCGGCCTTAAGCACATAGGTATCCTTGTAGGCATTTAGAACTACACGTAGTGGAGAGGCGATATCTCCTGGTGAAAGCCAACCCGCTGCAACTTGATATAAGAGAGGTTGAAATAGGTGGAAATTCCGCTTGTCGATTACTGTAACTTTAACCTTGCCTCGGGAGAGTACCTTAGCTGCATAAAGGCCGCCAAATCCTCCTCCCAAAATTACAATATGATGTAGTTCGTCGCGTTTTGTTTCAATTTCAGTCATTTCTAATGAATAACCATCCTTTTTTCTAATCAATCGGTTCTGTTTTGATACAAATATAAGACTTTACCCGCAGATTTTAGATATGGAATTAATTGCTCTCCAGAATATATCTTAGAGTCTTAGATAATTTCTTTCACAAAAGCGGTAGGGTTTGACTAATTAATATTTCTAAATGGTTTCAGCCTGTAAAAATAATTTTCATCTGGTAATTTAAGTGAGACTATAAAATACCAAATCATTATAATTTAGATTGCTGGAGTAATTACTGGAGTAATTAAATGTCAGAGCATTTATTAGTGGGCTTGGCAGCGATAATAGTATTGGGTATCGGAGCGCAGTGGCTTGCCTGGCGTATAAGCCTCCCTGCGATTTTACTTTTGCTGGTTTTCGGTTTTATTGCGGGTCCTGTTACCGGTCTTATTAATCCCAATCAACTTTTTGGCAATCTGCTTCTTCCTCTCGTGTCTGTCACTGTAGCCATAATATTATTTGAGGGCGGGTTAAGTCTTAAGTTCTCAGAGGTTAGAGAGGTCACGGCAGTTATAAGAAACCTGGTTACTGTTGGGGTTCTGGTCTCGTGGGTTTTAACTTCATTAGCTTCCTACCTTATATTTGGGCTTGGACTGCAGATTTCCATACTTTTGGGGGCTGTATTAGTAGTTACCGGCCCTACGGTGATAATTCCGCTGCTCAGGCATGTAAGACCCTCTGGAAGAGTGGGGTCTATTCTTAAGTGGGAAGGGATCATTATTGATCCGATAGGTGCGGTTTTAGCGGTGCTTGTATTTGAGGTTATCATCTCGGTGGGGTTAGAAAAAGCTTCCACCCAAGTAGTCGTTAGTATTTTTAAAACCCTTGTTATAGGTACGGTGCTGGGGCTTGCGGGAGCAAAATTAGTTATTGTGATACTTAAAAGGCATTGGGTCCCTGATTTTCTTCAAAATCCTGTGTCTTTAATGATAGTTGTTTTTGTGTTTGTCTGCTCAAATGTAATTCAGGTCGAATCCGGCCTTTTGTCCGTTACATTAATGGGTATTGCTCTTGCCAACCAAAAGTGGGTAAGTCTTAAGCATATAGTTGAGTTCAAGGAAAACCTGAGGGTTTTGTTTATTTCAAGTCTGTTTATCATTCTTGCCTCACGTCTTACTATAGATGAGTTGAGTTACGTATTGAATTTTAAGGGCTTTATATTCTTGGTCTTGATGATTTTGGTTGTAAGGCCGCTTAGTATTTTTATTTCTACTTACTTCACTGATTTAAATTTGAAGGAGAAACTGTTTCTCTCTTGGATGGCCCCCAGGGGTATTGTAGCTGCGGCTGTAGCTTCAGTATTTGCGCTTAGACTTGTCGAGGCAGGGTATGAACAGGCGGAGCGTATAATAGATATAACATTTTTGGTTATAACCGGCACTGTTGCTATTTATGGACTTACCGCATTTAAAGTAGCAAGGCGTTTGGGTCTCGCAAAGCCTAATCCTCAAGGCCTTTTAATAGTTGGCGCTCACATCTGGGCAAGATCAATTGCAAAGTTTCTCCATGAAAACGGGTTTCAAGTATCCCTTGTCGATTCAAACTGGGCCAATGTTTCAGCTGCACGTCAGGAAGGGTTACAGGCATACTACGAAAATATATTGTTAGAGGATATTTCAGAAGATATTGAGCTCGATGGGATTGGAAAGCTAATTGCGCTCACCCGAAACGACGAGGTAAATTCTCTTGCGGCTCTTCATTTTATTGAGGATTTCGGACGCTCTCAGGTTTATCAATTGCCCAAGTTATCTAAGTTCAGCGCAAGGAGCGAGGAGAGTATCCCACAGCACCTGCGCGGACGACTACTGTTCGGAGCTGAAGCAACGTTTTCATATCTTGACTCAAAATTTGCCTCAGGTGCTTCACTGAAAAAGACCCCTCTAACAGATGAGTTCAACTATGATTCTTTTCAGTCTTTATACGGAGAAAAAGCCCTTCCATTATTTCTTATTAAAGAGAGTGGAGAGCTAGTAGTGATGGCTTTAGATAATACGCCCACACCTTTGCCGGGCCAGTATCTGATTTCCTTGGTTGATAATGGGAATGAGAATGAGGATTAATTCAAAACTATTAGGTCTTAGAAACTATCAGTTTACTAAGGCTGCGGTGGCAAAAATCAGACTTACAACAATAAATGCGGAAACAATGAGAAGCATAATGATGGGTGGTGTACTGCTGTAACCTTTATGAGCGTTTGGAACGCTTGATTGTTCAAAACTTTCCCTTCTTTCCATTAACCCTTTTTTGACTGCAGGAGCTTCATCAATGGGTTCATTCTCCGATTCTTCAGCCTTGACTTCTTCCGGTTCACCTTCACTTTCTTCTAAAGCCTCGAGTTCTTCAGAAGTTTCTACCATGTTGGTTTCAGTCTCCTCAGCTGCTTGCTCTTTTGCAACTTCTTCCGAAGCTTCGGAAGCTTGAACTTTTTCTACTTCTTTTAAATCTCCGCTTCCAGAGTTTGTTCTTCACTATTTTCAGGATTTTCTTTCTCTGACATGATATCCTCTTCTATTCTGAGTAAGTCTTCATGGTTTTTATAAAGGTCCAAATGCGTATTCTTGAGCCATTTTGAGTTGATACTTGAGTTCACTTACCAATTTTCTCTGCAGATCGCTCCAGGCTACCATACCGTAGTACTGTCCGTCATCATCAAGTATAAATAGATGAGATATGCCATGGTCATTCATGAGGTCCATACAGGTTAAGATTGATGTATCCAGGCTAACGGTGTGAAGCGTTGTGCTCATTATCTCAGAAACCTTTACTTCTGTAGGTTTCTTTCCCAATGCTACTACCTTTGTGGAAAAATCGCTGTGTCCAACAACTCCCACTACTTTCCCATCATTCATTACACCGGTTGTCCTGACTTTAAAATTCCTCAACTTTAGAGCCGCGACGTTAGCGGTGTCTTTAGCACCCACAAAGAAAACCTTATTCCTTGCTCCGATTAAATCACGTACTTTTAATTCTTCTAACATGGATGCTTGCCTCCTATGTATAGATTCTTTAAAATTAAAAGCAATGGTTTTAAAACTTAATATCCCAACCATTAAAATAATATCATAAAATCAGCTATGTATGAAGACCTTTTTTTGCAGGCAGAGCCTGGCGGGCAGCACCCAGCGGGTAGCACCCGCTGGCAAACGATTTCTACGTACCTCTATTGCTGTACAAATTAATCCTATCCCCTGAAGCATCTTAGAAATCATATGGGAGCGGACACTGTCCGCTTCCATACAAGTTCTACGTACCTCCGCAGCAGGATTGAAACTCCAATCCTAATGTAATCCTCCGAGTTAATTAGAAATTGAAAAATCGACACACGTGTCGCTGCCCGTA
>SMWY01000016.1 GCA_004356555.1 Candidatus Dadabacteria bacterium | reverse complement strand
ATGATAATAGACACTTCCGACATTTACTTCCATAATGAGTCCGGAAACATACTTGCCGGGTACTCAAATATGGATGAGCCTTATGGATATAATTTTGAATTTAGCTTTGGGGGCATGGACGAAAAGAGTCTTTTTGTAAAACATATATGGGTTCCTCTTTGGAAGAGAATCAGCAAATTTGAAAAGGTGAAGTTTATAAGAGGCTGGGCCGGCATCTATGCCGAAACTCCCGACCGTTCAGGATATTTAGGAAAAGTACCGGGTTTGGACAACATTTATGAATCTATCGCCCACACGGGACGAGGGCTTATGATTTCTTATGGGGCGGCAGTGGCTCTCTCGGATCTTATCCTGGAGGGAAAAATTAGAGAAGAACTCAGAGGCGCAGAAGATCTTTCAAGGAATAGACCGGAGGGTGATTTGTTCGAAGGACTTCATTTATAGCTTTTGTATTATTAGAACTCTATCTTTATCGAATCCCCGTCAACATGCACTTTGTATGTATTTAAGCCTTCTTCAGCAGGAGGGCCCAGAACCTCCCCCGATTTAAGATCAAACTCCGCTCCGTGCCAGGGGCATGTTACTGTGTCGCCATCGATGTCTCCCTCGCAAAGAGGGCCGCCCACATGCGTGCACTCGTTATCGATTGCGTAATATCCGCTCTCACAGTTAAATAGTGCTATTTCTTTCCCCTCGACCTCGACAAACTTCCCCTCACCAGGCTCCAACTCACCTACCTTGGCGACTTCTACAAGATTTCCCATATTAATACCTCCTTTAAATAATCAAAACCGAATAATGTTTATTCATCAAGAAATTCTAAAGCCTCTTCAAACTCCTCAGCCATACTTGGGTGTCCATGACGATTTGCAGCCTCTACACCCTTCTGATAGGTCTGCTTTGCTTCCTCGATATTTCCCGTTTTCACATAACATTCAGCTAACATGCGATAAACAGCCCCTTCATCGTCTTTTAATTTTAAATACTCGTTTATTTCAACAATCGCATCTTCATATAATTCCGATTTAAAAAGCTCGTTTGCAAGACCGTATCTTCCCAAAGGGTTGTTTGGGTCTTTGTCTATAAGTACTTTTAATTGTTCTATCCGAGGATTGCTCATCTTCAGTCTCTCTCCGTTGCCCACGTAATCACAAGAATTCTAGCACAACTTCCTTAGGTAACAAGATTGATTGTAAAATCTATGGGTTAATTATTGATTGTTTATATTTATCCTGCATACTCATATGCTAACCAACTCGAAGAAAAGGTCTCATGTACAAAAGAACTATAGGTTTTTTGTTTCAAGCTCTAGCTGTAAGACAGTACTTAATATTCTCTGGCACCTTTTTTATACTCACTGCTTTTGTAATGCTTATCCTTGACGCTCAACTGCGGCCTTCGGGATGTCCGGATATGATATCGCTTGAACTTGCATTTACCAAATCTGCCTTCAATCAAATATTAGATAAATGCGGAGCGGATGGGATCCGTTCGCATTTGATTATGATATGGGTGGACTATCTATTTATAATTGCCTACACAGGCTTTTTAGCAAATCTGCTTGGCTCTTTATTGAAGGGCAGGGGCATAGATTACGAAAGGGCGCTAACATTCTTTTCCTTCACCATTATAGCCGGAGTTTTGGACCTCATTGAGAATACTTTTCTTCTAATACAACTCCCAAACTCAGAGAGCTTAAGCGGAGTCTTGATATTTCTAGCCTCAAGCGCGGCCGCCATTAAATTCATTCTAATTGGTATAACAATTACCCTTATCCTATATTATCTAGTAACGATGAAATCGAGACTTGTACCCAAGAACTAGAAGTTTAAACTAATCAGGACAATAGTAATAATCGACAAAACAACCAAGAAACACAAAACCAAGCTGGCAGTCAGGAAAGCGATAGTAATTAGATTTAGATATCCATTAATTCAAGTCTAAAAACTAAATTCTAATTATCTTATTTTAACCTCACAATTTTTATCTTTAAATTGAGAGTCTCTACTAATTGTACTATTCTCCTGTCCGTGCTAGAATGTAAATTCCCCAATTTACAATAATATCAAAGGAGGTATGGGTGTGATGGGAACCAATAGATGGCAGTCTATTTTTATCATAGTTTTAGTTGTTGGATTTACCTCTAGTTGTGCAAATCTTCAGTCGATACAGGATTTTGGGATGGGCACTTCAGATTTTGCAAGTTCGTATAACAGGGTGTATTCGGGTAGCTATGACACATGTCTTTCTAGCGCCGAAATTAGAACCGTTGTTATAGAGCTTGGAGAAGTCCCTTCAAGGTCACCGCTTACTCAGTTAAGCGATGACAAAGAGCTTTGCGCTCCGTATAAACCTACGACAGGAGCATTCAATGAATCATCTTTGGCGCTATATGATTACGGACAGGTACTACAGTTGGTCGCCAAACACAATCAGAAACCCTCATTTAAAAATGTACAATTTATCCCTCAGTTCAATGGAGTTGATGAAAGCATCGTAGACACAGTACCAGAACTAAGTGATAGCAAAAAAGAAATTCAGACTGTAAACAAATGGAAAGCTTACTTCCTCTCTTTCTTTGCTCAAGAAACCCCGCAGAAAGTAATATTAGAAACACAACCACAGGTTCAGGCTACCCTTAATCTATTGACTACTTTTACACAGATATACCAGACGCAGCTCGACAACTATGAAAGAAATATAAAAGTTCTCGATACTTTAATCTATGACATAGGATCAAGTGATGCTCTAAAGAGAACTTTTGTGATTAACCGGGGGAGGAACCATGGCACCCGACAGGAACTGCTTAACAATTATACTACGGCGCTTAATTCAGTTAAAGGATCACACAAAAGAATCTATCAACGCTCAGAATTACCTTCACCACATTATAGCGATCCGATATTTCAGCAGGAAATGAGAGAGTTCTTAATTCAGATCACAAACCTTGTCCAGAAGTCAAAACTTATATCACAATAGAGAAAGTTAGCACCCTGCCTCAAAAAGCGGGGTGCACATTTCTATTCATGTTCAGTGATTTTATAAATTATTCCACCCAAATCATCCGATACAAATAATTCCCCTTGGGTTCCTACTAGTACATCAACAGGCCTTCCAAACCGCTTTGTTGCAGTCATCCATCCATATGCAAAATCTTCTATCCCTTGAGGTATTCCATTTTGTATCTTAACTCTTACCACTTTATATCCGGTTGGTATTGAGCGGTTCCAGGAGCCATGAAGAGCTACAAAGAGATCACCTTTATATTCAGGCGGGAACATATTCCCATCATAAAAAGTGAGCCCTAAAGGGGCCGAGTGGGCTTGCAGCTCAACAACAGGTGAAATAGTACTCGTACATTTCTCAGGATTATTGAATTCAGGATCAGGAATCTTATCCCCATAACAGTAAGGCCAGCCATAATCCTTCCCCTCTTTTATGATGTTAACTTCGTCAGGTGGTAGATTATCACCGAGCCAGTCTCTGCCGTTATCCGTAGCCCATAGCTCCTGAGTCGTAGGATGCCACGTAAGACCGACAGAGTTCCTAAGACCCCTTGCATAAATCTGTGCAGCAGTACCGTCAGGGTTAAACCTCATAACAGTAGCGCGCCTTTTATCCTTTTCGGCACAAACGTTACATGAAGACCCTATGGAAACATACATCTTGTCGTCAGGACCAAATGAGAGCGTTCTTGTAAAATGGCCCTTAGTTGGCAGATCAGGAACGATCACTTCTTTTTTACCAGGCTCATTGTCAAACCCGTTATATTTGAATCTAACAATCTGGTTTGTTTCCCCGACATATATATATCCATCATAAAAGACAATACCGTTAGGTCTTTTTAGACCCTCTATAAATTTAATAGACCGGTCCGATTTCCCGTCATTATTAATGTCGGGAAGAGCTACGACCGTCCCCTCCCCAATGATCGTAACGAAAAGGACTTGATCAGGACTTAATGACATAAACCTCGGGCTACCTAACCCCGAAGCGTACTCTTGTATTTCAAACCCTTTAGGCACTATTAGTTTATCGACTGAAGAAAAAACACTTAGAGGCGTGAGTAGAAAAATGATAGAGATAATAAGTGCTGAAAAGTTAGAGACTATCATGAATATAGTTTAGCTTGCCAATCTAGGGATTTGTATTGATTATTATTTTGTTAGATAAGGAGGTCTAAATCTTTTTCTAATTCTTCTTCAAGATTATATAACAAATCTGATTCCAACAAATTCTCAGGATTGTAATCAAAAGCTGTTATTACTTTGGCATTCTCAAAACCAAATATTTTTATAAACGACTTAACTACAGCCTCTTCCACATCTTCTATTTGAATCCCTTCCTTTTCCCTAAGACATCCTGCAATAGACGTCATTTTCACATCCGGAATTCCACAAGGAACTATCATATCAAAATACGATAGATCAGTATTTACATTGAGAGCAAAACCATGATAAGTGACCCATCTTTTAACCCCAACTCCAATTGATGCGATTTTATGACCTTTCACCCACACACCTGTAAGTCCTTTTATACGATTAGCTGAGATACCAAAATCTTCAAGCACCATTACAATGGACTCTTCAAGCCCTCTTAGATATTTATGAACATCCCGTCCTTTCGTATTAAGATCCATAATCGGATAACCGACCAACTGTCCAGGGCCGTGAAAAGTTATATCGCCCCCCCGGCTTATTTCTTCAAAGTGAATGCCGCGCTCAGACAAATAACGCTCATTCATGAGTAAATGTTTTTTATTTCCTTTTCTACCTATTGTAAATGTAGGGGGGTGTTCCAGCAATAAAAGACTGTCTCCAATCTCCCCATTCTTCCTTTTTTCAAGTAAGTTTAGCTGGAGATCAAGGGCTTTTCTGTAAGGCACTAATCCAATTTTATATACTTTAAGAGTGTCCATATTTTGGATTCCGTTAAATTTCTAATGTCATGAATTTCTAGATCTTCCCATCGCTGCAAGAGCAGCCTCCATAACTGCTTCAGACAAAGTGGGGTGTGCATGAGAGGTTATAGCTATCTCAAGAGGAGTTGACTCTAAGGTCCTGGCAACTCCTATCTCAGCAATCAATTCAGTAGCCCCGTGCCCTATAATATGCGTTCCCAGAATCTCACCGGTATCCTTATCAGATATTATTTTTACAAAACCGTCGGTTTCTCCTGTTCCTACTGCTTTTCCAGCAGCCCGGAAAGGGAACTTCCCTACATTGTAATTATATCCATGATCTTGCACCTGTTCCTCAGTCAATCCAATCGTTGCAACTTCAGGCTGACAATAAACACAGCCCGGTATATTATCATAATGCACCTTACTCTTTTGTCCTGCCATCTTCTCGACTGCGGCAACTCCTTCCTCAGAGGCTTTATGAGCAAGTAACGGTGGCCCTATAATATCCCCAATCGCATAAACATTACTGCAAGTAGTCATATAATCATCGTCAGTCTTAATAAAACCCCTCTCGTCCAGTTCTATTCTTAAATCGCTAAGCCCGATATCTCCCGATTGCTTATAGAAGCTAAGAGAAGAGGGCGCATCATTCGCCACAGGACGCCTACCTACAGCAACAAGTACCATAGAAGCGGTAATCTTTGTCTCTGACTGATTTGAAACATTTTCAAGTATTACATCAACTGTTTTCTTTTTCTTCTTGATATCTTTAAATTTTGTTCCTGTAAGTATGGTCATTCCACTCTTCTTAAATAGCCTCTGCAGTTCATGCGCCACTTCTTTATCAGCACCCGGTAATATATGATCCATCATCTCAACAATCGTCACTTTACTTCCAAATGAATTATAAACATAAGCGAACTCAGCCCCTATATACCCGCCTCCAACTACTACTACTGAATCAGGCACCTCTCTATGAAAAATAGCTTCATCACTCGTCATTACAAGTTTTCCGTCTACTTCAAGTCCCGGAAGTGTTAGTGGAACTGATCCAGTAGCAATCATAATTTTATCAGTATCTATCTCTATCTGGTCTTTCTCTCCAGTAACTCCGACCTTATTATTAGTTATTAACTTACCGACACCATTAAATAGTGTTATTTTATTTTTCTTAAAGAGATATTCAACCCCCTTATTCAGCGTAGAAGAGGCCTTTCTACTCTTATCAATAACTTTAGAAAAATCATAAGAAAGTCCTTTATGTTGTATACCAAACTCCTCTGAATGATTGAAATATTCATACACTTCTGCGCACTTTAAGATTGACTTCGAAGGAATACAGCCCCAATTGAGACAAACACCACCCGGTTTATCCCTTTCAATCACGGCAACATTCATTCCAAGCTGAGCGGCTCTTATCGCACCAACGTAGCCCCCGGGCCCCGATCCAATAAAAGTTAAGTCGAATTTTTCCATAGTGGGATATTATATATTCAATACTACAGTGGTCAATCCTTAATCTTTATAAGTGCAAGAATTATAGAATTCTAGACAATATTTAAGAATCCATTTGTACATAGCAATATCAAAAGAAAATAAGAGGTATAACACGTTAAGAAAGTTGACTTAAAACTGAGCTATACTGTACAATTCCCATATAAAATGAATAAAGAATCCAAGGATAAGCAAAAGAGAATTGAAGAGGAAGAAATAGAAAGCCAGGAATGGCTTGATTCGCTTGATTACGTCATAGATGCAGGTGGAGTGGAGCGTGCTGCTAAACTTATTAAAAAACTCCAGATCCATGCCCAAAAAAGGGGAGCGAGGCTTCATTTTACTGCAAACACGCCTT
>SMWY01000109.1 GCA_004356555.1 Candidatus Dadabacteria bacterium | reverse complement strand
GGTTTACCCTTATAAAAGATTTGTGTCGGGTCCTTGTCTGAATATAGAGCCTTTCCGAATTCTAAAAGTGCGTCCTTTCCTAAAATCTCTTTAGGTAGTAAAGGTGCTTCATGAATAGGGATTGTGTTAAACAGTTCCTTTACATCCTTCATGTAATTTTTTTGAAACTCTTTCCATTGATTAAAGTACGGATGGTCAAGTTCTTTGGGCATAACTCGGTTCACAATCGCAGAGTCCACGGGATATCCGTAGAGGTTAAGATACGTATAGGCTCTCTGTGTTTCATTGATAACCATTTTTTCTAGATTTAAAACTAGTCTAATGGATGTGATATCAGGATCTGAAAATATCTGATGGATCGAATTAAGCTGGGAGAAAAGGTTTTCTACCGCATCGTAAGTGTCTTCTTCGGGCAGCGGCATATCCGTGACTACCTTTACCGCGGGTCTTATGACTTTTAAAACTCTCCTCTCAATTGGAAATACCTTAACCAGCCACCAGCGGGCTACATCAGGAAGAGAGAGGAGCTTCAATGTTTCGCCTGTGGGTGCAGTGTCAACTATAATCACGTCATATTGGTTTTCTTTATAGTGGTTATATACCCATAGGAATGAGGCAACTTCTTCCATTCCCGGAAATACGCTGAATTCTTCAGCTAATATGTCGTCTACCTGCATCCAGTTAAAAAGGGATTGAATGTAGCTCGTAAGTTTTCCCCAGTATTTGTCAACGGAGTAATAAACATCTATTTCCTGAGCATAAACATTTTTTGCAACTTTTTTTGGCTCGGGTCCGAGCTCCTGATCAAAAACATCGCGTAGACTATGAGCAGCATCAGTAGAAATCACTAATACTTTATACCCCTTTTTAGCTGCCTGTAGTGCAGTAGCCGCAGCCACGGTTGTTTTGCCTACCCCGCCTTTGCCGGTATAGAGGATTATTCTGCCCATTCTTTATAATAGTACCTAACTCCTGATCTTGACATAAATCACACGGAGCTTAATATATTAATCCCAGAATAAATTAACGAGGTCGGAGCTATGACTGAAGAAAATACAGTAAATCAGAAAAAGCCGAATTCTTATGAGTGGTTATTTGCGCTTGTAGCATTTGCTATACTAGGCGCAACTATTCTTCTAGCAATAGGCGGCATCTATTCTAGTTTTATTAATCCCTCTTTTTAATTACAAGTAGTAAAAACCATTTCAAATAGCATTATTTCGAAATTGTTAATACAACTCATAGTCTCAGAGTTGTCTATTGAATTCCCATGCTCCCGTAATATTTCATTGAGTATAATTATATTTTGTTTACCCGGTTTATAAGTGATATACTGGAGTGCAGGAGGCAATTATGACCGAATTCAACACTCCCAATACGGAAGCAAGCAAACAAACAGCCGAAGAAAACATTGTTTCGAAACCAAGTTTTGCTAAATCAGTTCGTTCTGAAGAGGCAATACTTATGACTTTGATAGTACTTTCGGCTGTAGGCATAGGATTTACTAATTTCAGACCTCTTGAGAGTTTCTGGTTCTGGGTTGCTATGGTCCCTATTTTCGGAGCTACTAGTCTATATATCGGCTGGTCAAAAGCCAGAAAACGCGGGGAAGGAATATCGAGAATAATATGGGTACAGCTTCTCCATTGGTTAGGACTGCTGGCTGCAATAGCTTTAATCTATCTTCTATATGAAACAACCGATCGTATAAATAGTAACCAACTTGCACTTTTGGCGCTTCTTTCGTTGGCTCTTACAACGTTTCTTGCCGGTGTGCATTTCGAATGGCGGTTTATGGTTGTAGGGGTAATTCTGGGAGCGGCGGTAGCGGGTACTGCGTTTGTGGAGCAGTTAATATGGATGATAATAATCCCTATTGTGGCTCTTGTAGTCTTGATTATATTCTGGTGGAAACGAAATATATAAAACATCACTTTAATTTTTAAATAGGCTAGCTTTGGTTGTGATAGTACTTGAAGGCTTATTCATCCAGTTGTTGTCGGATTAGAAACTTTCGTCAGTTCTGTGCTAACTTCACTTTTCCCTCGCCAGGTTGACCATTTCTTTTTAAGATAGATGTTTAGATCATCCAGCATTAAATATAGGCATGGGATGAGAATTAAGGTTATAAACGTAGCAAACACTAGTCCAAAGCCAAGAGCTACTGCCATTGGGGCTAGAAATGCTGCCTCTCCTCTGAATTTGATCATAAGTGAGGCAAGCCCGCCGAATGTAGTTACTGTCGTGAGCACGATAGGTCTGAATCTGTGCTTTGCAGATAAAGCTACAGCAAGAACTCTATTCATCCTTTTAAAACGACTGTTTATAAAAGTCATAAGAATCAGACTGTCGTTGACGACAATTCCCAAAAGTGCAACTACTCCAATTAAAGCTGGCAACGTGAGCGGCTCCCCGCGGAGAAGAATCCCTACCATGACCCCGGTTATCGCAAAGGGAAGTACAGACATTATAATAAAGGGCTGAGTGTATGATTTAAGCATGGTGGCCAGGATTAGATAGATTAGAAGTACGGCTATAACTGCCGCTCTTTTTATGCTCTCAAGCGATTCCCTCGTCTGCTCTTCCTCTCCCCCAAAAGCATATGTGTAGCCAGGGTAATTGCTTAGCTTTTCATCTAGAAATGCTGATATGCCGGCGTTTACTTCTGTTGCCGTTGTTGCCTGTTCATTAATTTCAGCTGTAATTCTTACTGAGCGCACCATATCGTAGTGTGAAATATTTAACATGCTCGGTTCAGTCGACATATTAACTACGTTATTAAGAGGGACCCATCCGCCCTCGGGGGTTGGAATCTGATAAGACCCCAGGAGCGACATGAGATTTCCTGAAGGGAGATTATATTTGACTATTATGTCTGCTTCTTCTGTACCCAGGCGCGTTTGGGATACAGTTAATCCATCTACTGCGGCTCTTATAGCTCTTGCAATTGTTCTCGTGTCGAGACCATAAATTGCAGCCCTTCTCTCATCAACATTTATACGGATTTCGGGTTTTCCCCAAATGAGATTATCACTCGCTTTATATACTCCCGGGATACTTTCAAGATATATCGACGTATCGTTTGCAAGCTCTTTAAGAGTATTAAAATCTTTTCCCTGTATACGGAAATCAACCGGTTTTCCTACCGGAGGGCCTTCATTGCTTACAAAATCCACCGTAACCGGTCCTACAACATTAGCCTCAACATTTTTCCTTACCTCTTCCATTAACTCGATCCCATTTTCCTTTCGTTTCTCAAAATCCTCATACTCTACTATTATGGTGGCAAGATGGTCTCCAAACTCTGACTGATCATTGGAGATATCCATGCCAATCAGCGACACAGTATCTTTTAAGACATGCTTTGGAACTGTTTGTTTTACTATATCCTCGACTTCTACCACGGACTCTTCAGTGGAATCAATATTTGACCAGGCTGGGTTCTCAACTCTGATAAAAAATTGCGCTATGTCACGGGAAAAGAACAGGATTCGAGGTATTTTGACAAAAACGCCCAATGTTAATGCCAATATTAATACAAAGGTAACAACGGTTACATATCTGTTCCTTATTGTAAAGACCAGGGCTTTTAAATAGTAAAAGCGGATTTTGTGTACCCATTTTCTGACGGGCTTATTCCGGGGCCGGGGTTTTAAAAAGTCGGCACAGTGAGAGGGCAGTATCACGAGCGCTTCAATTAAAGATACCAAAAGTACGAATATTGCGACCTTGGGTATGATGGACATAAATTTCCCTATTAATCCGGTTGCTATAAGAAGCGGGATAAAAGCGGCGATATTTGTGAGAATAGTGGCTACGACGGGAAGCGCCACCTCTTTAGTGCCTTTAATTGCCGCCTCTACCGGTGAGTACCCAAGTTGAAGGTATCGTTGTATGTTCTCAGCAACAATTATGGCGTCGTCAACAATAATTCCCAGAACCAGGATCAACCCGAACATGGATAATATGTTAAGAGTTATTCCTGTGAACTGCATAAGGATAAAAGCTCCAAAAAATGCAACGGGTAGCCCTATTGCAGTTAGAAAAGCAGACCTGAAGTCAAGAAAGAGAGCGAGTATAATTAGAACAATTATAAGCCCTATGATGCCGCTGCTCACCATGGTGTTGAATCTTTGCTGTACCCAGTATGAGCTGTCGTTAGTTACATAGATTTCTATGTTCTCCGGCGCCCTTTTCCTAAATTCTTCGACTTTCTTTTCAATTTCTTTTACAGTGTCTATTGAGTCGGCGCCTTTTTGTTTATTGATCCAGAAATTTATTGCGGGAAGCCCGTTAACCCTTGCCTTTGTTCTTGTTTTTTGCTCTCCCTGCTCTATTTTTGCAATGTCCCTTAGTAGTATGTGCCTTCCATCGGGGTTTCTCTTAACAGGGAGAGTGAGCAAATCCTGGACTTTCTCAACTCTACCCGTGACCCGTACTAAGAACTCTGCATTCCCTTGTTCTACGGCTCCTCCCGGAAGGTCTAGATTTTTTTGGTCTATGACGCTTGCGATCTGCTCTAATGTGATCTCGTATTGCCTTAATTTCTCAGGGTCTACATAAACCCAAAATACGGGGTCTCCCAAACCTGAAGTAACAACGTTATCAACACCTGAGACGAGTTTAATCTGGTCTTCAAATGATAGACTAAAGCTTCTTAGGGTTTCTTTAGGAACGTTTCCTGCTATTGCAACACTTATTAGGGGAAAGTTGGCGTCAAATTCCTTTGTTATCGGTTCTTCGGCATCCTCGGGTAGCTTGTCCTGAACCTTGGCAACTTCAGATCTTATATCCTGGGCGAGTTTTTGTGTGTCTTCTCCAGCCTCTATCTCAGCTATTATGGTTGAAAGGCCTTCAGAGGATGTTGAGCGTATCACTTTTATGCCGCTTATGTCGTTTATTTCATCTTCAATTGGAATACTTACAAGTTTTTCTACATCTTCCGCAGAAGCACCTGGAAACACGGTTGTTACAGAGACTAACTCCAGTTTGATTGAGGGAAATAGCTCAAGCGGAAGCATGATCGCAGACATTATGCCCACTACTAGGATGGACACCATTAATAGGTTGACTAATACGGAGTTTTTAACTGAGAATTCAGCTATGTGCATTTGTAAGTTTTGAAGCTACTTTGTTACTCGAACTAACTGTCCGCCGGCAAGTCCTACGTGACCTTCTACTATGATACTGCTTCCGTCCGGTATTAGATCCGCAGATATTGTGCCCTCCCGATCGTTAATCCACTCTACTGAAACTGGGATTTTAACAGCTTTTCCGTCCTGGTATATGAATATGAAGAGATTCTCGCTGTCGGATAAAACAGCAGTTCTCGGAACTATTAAGACTTCCGTTAATAATTCAGTGGGGATTTTCATATTGACTATTTCTCCCGGGAGCCAATTGTACTCATTATTTATTAGCTCAGCTTCAACTCTATATGTTCCCGAAACGGAATCAATATTGGGGCTAACTCCAATTATTCTTCCCTCAGTTTCTTCTAATCTGCCATTTAGTGTGGTGCTGAGATTGACTTTCATATCGGGCCCAATAATACGCGCCCACCTGGGCTCCACACCGGCTACAACGCGCTTTCTTTTTGTACTTACCATTTTCACAAGAAGTTGCCCTGCAGTGACTTCTTGGCCGACATCAGGCAGCACTTCTACAATCTTGCCTGAGATGGGGGAGGGTACTGTTAAATTGTCCACATCCCATTTCATAAGCCCGTATGACGCCTCAAGTGAGTCAACATTGGCTGATTCTGATGCAACCTGGTTGGATAGAGAGTCGAGTGTGTCGCGAGCAATAATCCCCTTTTCTACGAGTGTTAACGATTGATCATACTTGCGTTTAAGCTCGCTTAGATCGGCACGGGCTGATTTTAGCCGGGCTTGGGATTCTTTAAGTCTGAGTACTCTTCTTGGGTCTTCAAGAACGATTAGAGCATCGCCCTTATTTACTTCCTGACCCAGCACTACCTTTTTTTCTACAACCCATCCACCGACGTCAGCAATTATGTCAATCGTCTGTCCACCCTCAACACGGGCTAAGAAGCTCGTTGTTCGCCATACTTCTGTTGACAGAGTTTCCTGTACCCTGACAGGTGAGATTCTTTCTTCGCTTACAGTTTCAAAAGCCGATGAACGCACGGATATCATACGAACGTATAATCCCAGTAGAAGCACTATAAAAGCTGCTATTAAACCGAAAAACCAAAGCCATTGTTTTCTTTTCTTTGAGTCAACCATATTTATAACATTCCAAAATAGTGATTAATTATTATTAAATAAGTTTAGCACAAATTATTCCATTGAATATAAGCAATTTATATTGATTGTCACTTGCTGAGCTATATTATTTCAATTTAAGCTAGAGTGAGAAGGTAGCAAAGTCTTGAATTGTGGGATTTGATTCTCAGGAACTTCTTAGTGGGACTTTCTGTCCTTCTTAAGTTCAAAAACCTTGTCGAATATTTTCTGAGCTAGTACTGATTTAGGCATCAGGGGAAGTTCGTCAATACAATTATTGCCATAAACAAAATGGGCTATATTTGTGTCTTCTTCAAATCCTGCTCCTGATTGAGAAACGTCGTTAGCAACAATGAGGTCAGCGTTTTTCCTTTTTAATTTGCCTTGGGCATTTTTTAGTAAATTATCGGTCTCTGCTGCAAAACCGATTACCATCCTTCCGTTCTTTTTCCTGCCTATATCATAAAGTATGTCTTTTGTACGTTTAAGTTTTAAGATTTTATCCTTGTCATCTTTTTTTATCTTTCCATTTTGCGTTTTGGTAGGAGTATAATCCCCTACGGCTGCAGCTTTGATTACAATAGTGGACCAATCAAGGAATTCCATGACTGACTTATACATATCTTCGGAGCTGTCTACATTTATGGTTTTCACACCTGGTATAGGACTTAAGTTGGTCTTCCCGGATATTAATACAACATCAGCGCCTCTATTAGAGGCTTCTCTTGCGAGAGCGTAACCCATTTTGCCGCTAGATGGATTTGATATATATCTGACTGAATCAATAAATTCTCTAGTGGCTCCCGCAGTTACGAGCACTTTCTCATTACTCATATCATGAGGAGTTAGAGTCTTCTCGATCTCCCCCAAAATATCTTCTATCTCGGGAAGTCGTCCTTTCCCTTCCCAGCCACACGCAAGCTCCCCTTCTCCCGGCTCCATAATAACAAATTCGCGTTCTTTTAATTTCTCGATGTTATCTTTAACTGCGGGGTTTTCATACATGTTTACGTTCATGGCCGGGCATAAAATTATTGGCGCCTTGGTTGCCAGAATTACTGTCGTAAGAAGACTGTCCGCAATCCCTGAAGCCACTTTTCCAATAAAACTAGCTGTTGCCGGAGCAACGACTATAAGATCCGCGCTATCTGCAAGACTGATGTGTCCTATTTCAGATTCCCATTCCATATCAAAAGTATTTATTGCTACTTTTCTGCCGGAGAGGGTTTGAAGCGTGAGGGGGGTTATAAACTCGGTGGCATTTTTTGTCATCACAACCTGTACTGAGGCTTCCTTTTTCACCAGTCCCCTGACAAGCTCGCAGGATTTATACGCCGCAATACCTCCCGTAACCCCAACTATTATGTTTTTACCTTTTATAATAGACATTTTTTATACACTCTCTATCCCAATAGTATAGGAAATAAGACCCAATAGGGCAAATCCATATCACTAAATGTATCTTGGACAGAATGTAATTTTGCTAAAATATAAAAATAGTACTTGACAAAAATACAATAGGTGTATATACTCCTAACTAAGTTAACGGGTACAAAAAGATATTGGGAATATAAAATGGGAAAAAATACGCATGAAACAAAACCAGCAATTGCTTTAAAAGATTTAGCGGAGTGCGGACAGTGCACCTGCTTTAATTTGCGAAAAGCATCAAGAATTGTCACTCAGTATTTTGATGATTCTATGAGGTCAATAGGTTTACGGGGTACCCAGTTTACATTGCTTGCAAATGCTTTTGCCTATAGTCCAATTACTGTGACTCGCATGTCTGAAATTATGATAGTAGATCGTACAACGCTGGGGCGGAATTTGTTGCCAATGGAAAAGAGCGGACTTATAAAGGTAGAATCGGGAGATGACCGCAGAACGCGAATAGTGAAAATAACTGATGTAGGTAAGAGAAAACTTACGGAAGCCTATCCTCTATGGAAGGAAACTCAGGAAAATATAAAACAGAAAATGGGTTTAGAGAACTGGGGTTCTATGATTTCTAATATCTCTAATCTTGTAGATTGCATGCAAGAGAGCTAAAAAAATTTAAAACTATAGATGTATATACACCTATAAAGGAGGTTAGTTATGAATAAGAATAGTAAATTTAATGATCAGGTGGTGGTGATTACGGGAGCCTCTAGCGGTATAGGTCGTGCCACGGCACTTGAGTTTGCCCGTGAAGGTGCAAAAACAGTATTAGTTTCTCGCTCTTTAGAAAAGCTAGAAAGAGTGGCAAGTGAGATCAGAAGCTTTAACCCTAATGTGTTGGCAGTGCCAACAGACGTCTCATCGCCCGAGCAGGTTCACGAGATGGTTGAAAAAGTTTTGTCTGAGCTGGGCAGAATTGATGTTCTCTTTAATAATGCCGGGAGTTCGTATGTGGGCCGTATCGAGGATGAAAACTTTGTTGAAAACGCAAAGAAGATGATAGATACCGACTACTTCGGAACGGTTTACACAACTAAGGAAGTTCTACCTGTGATGCAAAAGCAAGGCTCTGGACATATAATGAATATGTCCTCAGTTGTGGGGAGGAAAGCCTTTCCACATTTCGGAGGATACTCTTCAGTAATGCACGCCATTTCCGGATTCACGGATTCATTAAGACAGGAACTATTCGGAAGTGGAATAAACGTGTCGATTATTCATCCCGCTTTAACTCAAACCCCTCTACTGAATCATGTTAGGCCAGAGGATATGCCGCCGCCATTTAGAGGGATAACTCCGATATCCGTTGAATCAGTTGCGAAGGCTGTTGTTAATGGCGTGTACTACAATCAAGCAAGAATTATAGTTCCATTTCAGCCTAAGTTATTACTTCTCGCTGATGCAATATCACCTCATATTGGAGATCTAGTTGTAAAGCTTTTGTCGAACAAGGTTTTTTCGAGGCTGCTTGGTACATATCGCGGAAGGTTATATCACGACATTAAAAATCAGTAATTTCCCAAGGGGAGCTGACCTCTATTCTGAGAACACTGAGTCTACAAGAAATGAGATCTACAATCAGGCCGGAATCTCCTAGAATAGAAAGCAAAAGAGAACATATAAGTGAGACGGATTTAGTAAATACTTATATCACTCTATCAACGCCTTGGAGCTGTATAGTAGGTATTTGAGCATAATCTGACAAGGAAGTAATCACAACTTTGTTTTGCTTGAGCCCTATTTCTCTCCTAATGAGTTTTAACTGGTAAATCTATCATCTAAAAATCTCAGTTATACAAGCTAATTGCTCGAAATAAGAAAGAGATAATCCCCCTTTGTTCGGGTACCATTAACCGGATATCCTAAGGATAATTTTAGTTCTCTAGTTGTTGACATTCCACATACCATTGAGAACATTACAGAGGTCTTAAAGGGAGATAGATGACAAACACAGCTTCGCCCCAGGATAGTATTGATGCGATCTCTGCGAATTTTCCAGTAAGTAAAAGCATTGGAAGGTGGGTATTACTTGCGACTATTCTCGGCTCTAGTATGGCCTTTATAGATAGTACCGCTATGAATGTAGTTATACCGGTGCTTCAATCCGAGCTTAACGCTACAATCCCTCAGGTGCAGTGGATAATGGAAGCGTACGCTCTCTTTATGTCGTCGCTAATGCTTTTGGGAGGCTCACTTGGAGATAAGTTTGGAAGAAAGAGGATCTTTGCGCTGGGGATAGTCATATTTACTGGAGCTTCAATATGGTGCGGTCTCTCCCCAAGTACGAGTCAATTGATTGTTGCAAGAGCGTTTCAAGGAGCAGGTGGGGCGCTTCTAATACCGGGAAGTCTGGCGATTGTGAATATATCTTTTAGTGATGAGCACCGGGGTAGAGCAATTGGAATCTGGGGCGCATTTACAGCTATAACAACTACTCTGGGCCCTATCTTGGGTGGATGGTTAGCAGAGAACCTTTCTTGGCGCTATGTATTCTTTATCAATGTTCCTCTTGCGTTAATTGTTCTGGGAGTTCTTTATTGGCGAATTCCTGAGAGTAGAAAAGGTAACGGAGATGAAAAGCTTGATCTGTGGGGTTCGTTACTTGCAACGTTGGGTTTAGGCTGCATAGTGTTTGGATTAATAGACTCAGCTAATGTTGGCTTTGGACATCCCAAAGTGATTATCCCTCTAATTGTCGGAGGGATCAGTCTGTTAGGTTTTCTTTTCTATGAGAGTCGGACATCTTCCCCTATGATGCCTCTTAATCTTTTTAAGTCAAAGACTTTTAGCGGTGGAAATTTTATAACGTTGCTCTTCTGGGGTGCATGGAGCGGGGCGATATTCTTTATTCCCTTTAATCTTATACAGCTGCAAGGTTACTCGGCTGCGGGTGCAGGTCTTGCCTTTATTCCTCTTGTAATTGCTCTCTTTTTGTTCTCTCCCTGGGCAGGAGGTCTCGTAGCAAATTACGGTGCCAAATTACCTATAATCGCCGGCACAATACTAGCATCTATCGGTTTTTATCTCTTTACTCTGCCCGGTATTGGTGGTAGCTACTGGACTACTTTTTTTCCGGCTATTACCTTATTAGGAATAGGGATGGCTATTATAATTTCCCCTCTCACAACAGCGGTGATGGAATCTGTAGAACTTAAAGATTCAGGGGTTGCATCGGGCATCAATAACACTGCCGGTAGAATGGCGGGGGTTTTGGCTATTGCCGTAATGGGAGTATTTGCAGTATCTACATTTAGTAGGAGTCTAGATTATGAGCTTGACTCTATGGATCTGCAACAGGAGACGAGACAGTACATTGATGATCAGCGTATCAAGATATTACTGATTGATATACCAGAGAACGTTGAGACTGAAACTAAGACTTATATTAGAAACGCAATCGATAAATCCTTTTTAGCCAGCTTTAGATTAATGATGCTTATCTCCTCCGGATTAGTGCTATTAGGCGCTTTTGTAGCCTGGTTTACAATTGAGAGAATGAAGCCGGATTAGCATATAAATTTCAGACTATTTTAAAACCTTTTTAGGCTTATACTCGTATTTCTGATAGATTAATTACTGTTATATATTTTAATGGAAGATCAGCGTTAGTTTAGTAAACTCTCATAAGGAGATAAATATGTCTAAAAAAGTTAAAAAAACTGAAGAAGAGTGGCGCGAAGTCTTAAGTGAAGAGCAGCACTATGTTATGAGACAAAAGGGGACGGAAAGACCTTTTACGGGGAAATACCATAATCACAAAGAAGAAGGTGTGTATAAGTGTATAGGCTGTGGAAAGGAGCTTTTCAGATCCCATACAAAATTTGACTCAGGTACGGGTTGGCCAAGTTTCTCTGAACCTGCAAGTCATGAAAATATAACCACTGAAGCCGACGGAAGTCTCGGTGTGACGAGGACTGAAGTTATTTGTAGTAGTTGCGATGCACATTTGGGTCATGTGTTTCCTGACGGCCCTAACCCTTCCGGGCTTCGTTACTGCATAAATTCCTGTGCGCTTGATTTTGAGAAAGAAGAAAATGAGGAATAATTTTCCTTATTTATCCATATAACTCTGCAAGCGTAAAAAAATGTAAGTAGCTTTGTTGGTAATCTTTCATCTAAAATTCACAGCAGTCATGCATGCTTATGGAATTGTATAGGGTTTGAGTGTGGCGACGGGTGGATTTGAACCACCGACACAGGCCTTATGAGGGCGTTTTGTGCTTGGTACTTGTTTGTATGACTTGATATGAATAGTGTTTTATTACGGGATGTTAGGTTTATGTCAACAGCCTATATCAACTGGCACAAATAAGCATAAAACAGCATTAAATGGACACCTATATGGACACCTCATAGTATTTGCCCTTTTCATCTTGGATTTTATTTAGGGGGTTAACTCTTAGAATTGCCTTCTCACAGATAGCGCTTCAACATCATACGAAACATCTTCCCATGGTTCTGGTACCTGAGGTGAAGGAGTTCATGGACCTACACAAGTAACGGAACAACAGGAACCGACATAATTGTTTCTACATTC
>SMWY01000015.1 GCA_004356555.1 Candidatus Dadabacteria bacterium | reverse complement strand
ATAGCCTGCTCAAGCGGGGTCGCTACGGATTCCTCTACACTTATAGCGTTAGCTCCGGTAAAGGTAGCTCTAACTTGAACAATTGGGGGGGTTATATCGGGATACTGCTCGACCGGCAGGCCTCCCATGAATACTAAGCCCACGATCACCATAATTATAGCGATCACCATCGCTACAATTGGTCTGTTAACGAAAAAATTGCCCATATTTTCTTATATGCTCTCTAGATCCGGGATTTTGATATCTACAATTTCAGGGTTTACAACCTGTCCCTCTCTAACTTGTTGGAGCCCTTCGTATATGACCTTCTCTCCGGGCTTAAGTCCTTCTTTAATAAGCCAGAATTCTTTAACTGTAGGCCCCGTTTGCACTAGCCTGGTTTCCACTTTGTTATCTTCCCCTACGACAAAAACACTAAATTTCCCCTGAAGTTCCATAATACATCTCTGAGGAACTAGTATTCCGTTCTTTACTACATCTATCTCGGCACGAACTCTGGCAAATAGACCAGGGCGAAGTAGTTGATTGGGATTTGGGAACAAGGTCTGTACAAGTATCGATCCAGTCTCAGTATCAAAATTTCTGTCTATGAAATCGAACTTCCCTTTGTATTCATATACAGAACTATCCGAAAGTATGAGTACCAAGTCATCGGGTCCCTCGTCTGCTTCGCCTTCTTTCCCTACCTCAGTATCGGCTTGGATCCTTCGGGCCGCCTCAAGATATTCTGTTTGAGTTAAATAAAACTGTACAGCCATAGTATCTATGTATGAAACTGTAGTTAGGACAACTGTGTTAGCGCTCGCCCCGACGTAATCACCTTCGTTAGCTTGTGTTTTGCCTATAACGCCATTAATGGGTGAATATACTTTTGTGTAGCTTAACTGTAATTCGGCTGCTCTAAGATTTGCTTCAGAAGCTTTGACTGATTCTATTGCTGCTTCATAACGTGCTTGGGCCGCATCGAGGTCAATTTGGCTTATTGCATTTTCTGCAGCAAGGGGTTTTATCCTGCTGAGATCATTCTGTGCATTTGTTAAATTTACTTGTGAAGCAGCAACTTGACTACTTGCCTGAGCGACTTTCTCTTCAAATGGTTGACTCTCTATTGTATATAGAAGTTGCCCCTTTTTCACGAAGGAACCCTCTTTGAAGTCTCTGGTCTCAAGAAATCCCTGTACTCGTGCTGCTATATCAACGCTTGTCTCTCCTAGGGTTTCTCCAACAAATTCTCTAAATATCGGGACATCTGTCGCAGTGGTTACATAGACTTGGACAGTTGGAGTCGGGAGCTGCAATTGGTCATCTCCTCCACAAGAGAAAATGAAGATAGTGAAAATCAATATTGCACTTAGTACTTTATTGGTCATAGTTTTTTCTCTATATAATTGTATTTTTTCAATAATAGGTTTAGTTCAAAAATCATCCTCTCACTAAGATAAATCATTATAACAGTTTTTAATGTTCTAGAGCAAGTATACAACAATTAGAACAATATGTTCTAGGTTTCCGTGAAAAAAGGAAACAGTTTTTTTCTTGTAAGGTTAGAAAAGTTTATTATGATTATTCAACCAATAGGGGGGATTATGCAAACTGAATTCTGGCCGGAGCAGGTAAAAGGGTTAATTGAGCAGCTTGGAATTGAGCATCCTATTATTCAGGCGCCTATGGCTGGGGGGCCGTCCACGCCGGAATTAGTTGCGGCGGTATCAAATGCCGGGGCGTTAGGGTCTCTTGGGGCCGGTTATCTTACACCCCTACAGATTGAAGCAGAGATTTGTAAAGTGAAGGAGCTTACCGATAAGCCCTTTTCGGTCAATCTCTTTGTACCTGAGGGAATAAGCTCTTTAGTCATCTCAGAGAAGGTTCTAAAGCAGCTTGAGAAATTCTCAAGGGAACTCGGCGTTGTATTGCCTGAAGTGACTTTTGAAGCCGAATTTACTTTTGAAGATCAGCTCGCTGTTATTGTCGACAATGATGTTCCGGTGTTCAGCTTCACCTTTGGAATACCAGAGGACCGCTATATGGAAGAACTACATAAACGGGGAATTTCAGTAATAGGAACTGCTACATGTGTTGAAGAGGGGGTTTTACTTAAAGAGGCAGGTTGTACTGCAATAGTTGCTCAAGGGAGTGAAGCAGGGGGCCACAGGGGAACGTTCGCATCAACCGATGGAATACCTATGATTGGAGGATTGGCTTTCGTGCCGCAGCTTGTAGACGAAATTCCGATTCCAGTGATTGCGTCGGGGGGCATAATGGACGGGCGGGGACTAGCTGCTTCACTTGCGCTTGGTGCATCTGCAGTACAGATGGGGACCGCATTTCTTTCCTGCATAGAGGCAGAAGTACCAGAGCCATGGCTTGATTCTCTTAAAAATTCAAGCGATACGAATACTGTTTTGACCAAAACATTTTCCGGCAAGTATGCCCGTGGTATAAAAAACCGCTTTATTGAGGAGATGTCTATTCTCGAGGATGAGATCCCCGCCTATCCACTACAAAACAGCCTCACAAGACCTATACGGAATGCTGCTAAAGGAAAAGGAGACAGAGATTTTATGTCTCTTTGGGCAGGACAGGGGGCTGCGATGTCACGAAAAAGCACAGCGCAAGAACTTATTGATACCTTGGTTACAGAAACTAACGATGTGCTTAAAAGTATGAGCTCAAACCTGTAAGTTTGTTCTGTGTTACCCAAAATTTACAAACGAACATTTTTTTTGTGCACAATTACACAATATCTGCGTACAGTTACACATTTTTCTCTAAAGAATGAAATAGTGCTTTGTTCTTGGAACTTATGGGTTAATCTCCTAAAAAAAAGTGGAGGTAGACTATGAAGGCTAAGAAGTCATTCTTATATTCTTGTGTTTTTATATACCTTATATCCTTTGTTCTAATTGTGCAGGAAGCGTAGGGTTTATTAAATGGCTTTTAGTCTTAGCCTGGCTATTTTGGCTTCGCGGGAGTTGGGATATTTATCAATAAGAGTGTTAAAGAAAAAAGCGGCCTCTTTTTTCCTTCCCAAGTTAATGAGAGCGTTTCCCTGTTTAAGGTAAGCATTTGGAACCCTCCAGCTTTTTGGATAGGTGTCTATTAATTGCTGGTATTCCAATATTGCGTCTTCATATTTACGCTCATTATAGCTGGCCTCAGCTTTGTAGTAGATATCTTTTGCTGAAGGAGCTTTATTGCCTTTATTATACCCGTCTCCATTCTTATTAGTGACTTTATCTATTTTTTTGCCGAGTGTTATACTTTTTTTCTGTATACTTTCAATTTCTTCCGCAAGTAGCATCTGGTTGTTCTCGATTCTTTCAATATCACGGTCGGTATTTGAATTGTCAGCTTTAAGTTCCTCCAAAAGCTCATCCATCTTGGCTTCAAGGGCATCTTGTCGCTGATTTAGTTCTCTGATTGATTCGGGGGTGATAAAACATCCGAAAAGAAATATTGCTGATAAGGCTAAGGTTAAGCAATATAGTTTCAAAGAGTTTATATTTGTTATTATGGCTATACCTTCTATTTTAAGGTTTATCTTCAATCTACCGCGATTAATATTAAAAGTAAATTTACCTCAAAGTGTTCAATTTATCTAATGGTGTACAAAATATTGATATGAGTTGGGAATAATAACAGGTAGAATTTTTATGTATAGATCACGAAGCTAGGTGAATGGTAATTGAATCTAAGTAAACAGATAACGCTCGGATATGCTTTGATGTTCCTTCTTATGCTTCTTATAAGCGGATTCTCCGTATACAGCATATACAACCTGGATAAAGCAGCGGAGAATATCAAGGGTCGTTATACGACTTTGTCTAAGTTGATATCTAATAAGGAAGAAGCCAACGAAGGGTTCTTTGCAAATGAGATGCTGCTTGAAGCGGTTAGAATCTCAGATGAGCAGATCAAGAATTCCTATATAACGGTGTTTACTGTGATAGGGGTAATTCTAGTATTTGGAATTATACTTACGTTTTTTATCCCGAGAGTTATAACTAAACCTATATTCAATTTGTTTAAAGCTGCAAAATCAGTCGGAGAGGGTGATTACTCGTATAGAGTAGACGCGGTTAAATCAAGCGGTGAAATAAATACTCTGATTCAGGCTTTTAACCATATGATAGATAATATTGAGAAAAATAATATAGAGCTTCAAAAGAAGAACGATGAAATCCTAAAACTTCTTGAAACTACGAAAAGGTTTAATGAGGTGCTTGAGACCGAGATTGAACAGGCTACAAGAGAAGTAAAGGAAAAGCATATGGCGCTAATTAAAACTGAGAAGCTCGCAACGATTGGGGAGCTTGCTACGGGTGTTGCCCATGAAGTGAGAAACCCTCTTTCAGGAATAGCCATTGCTCTTGAGCTTATGCAGGATGAAACCGAGAACGAAGAGCACAAGCAGACAATATCTGAAATTCTTGATGAGATAGTGAGGCTTGAGAGAATAGTAAAAGGCCTTTTCCAGCTTGGTCATCCAAAGAGCCTTCAGCTAATAGAGTGTCAGCCCAATGATATTGTAGACCGCGCTCTTAGCCTCGTTAACATGAGGGCAAAGTCAAAAGGAGTAATAATCGAAAAGGACCTCAGATGCGAGAATCAATTTTACGTCGATCATGAACAGATTGAACAGGTTATATTAAACCTCTTGATTAACGGCATAGATGCAACAGGAAGCTTTGGGGTTGTTAAAGTGGAGACTAAAAATTCTAACGGGACGGTTGAGATTACAGTCTCTGATACAGGGTGCGGTTTCCCGGAGAAGGATGTAGAGAAGATCTTGCAGCCGTTTTATTCGACAAAAGAAAAGGGAACAGGGCTAGGACTTGCCATATCCAATGGGATAGTTGAAGCACACAAGGGGAAGATGAATATAACTAGTAAAGAGGGAGCAGGGGCGAGATTTACAGTCGAAATTCCAAATAATCTGACTGATGAATCAATTATCTAGCTTTAAAATCATAATTTTTATGAGAACTTCTGCATTAATAAAAGTGGATGGGATGGGATGAGAATAAATATCTAAGGAAAGGGAAAATGAGTTCTTTAATACTAATAATAGAAGATGAAAGACTGCTTTGTAAACAACTCCATAAGGCACTAACACAAGAGGGGTATTTTGTTATTACCTCCTTTGAGGGTGGTGAAGGGCTACAAATTGCTAAAAGGGAAAATCCCGACCTTGTTATTTTGGACCTTAAGCTTCCGGATCGAGATGGACTTCAGATCCTTAAGGATTTGTCAGGATTTGACCAGAAGCCTACAACTATAATGATGACCGCTCACGGGAGCGTGGAAGTTGCCGTATCGGCTATTAGAGATGGCGCCTATGACTTTATTGAGAAACCATTCCCGCTTGATAAATTAAAAGTTATGGTCAGAAATGCTCTTAAGATAAGAGAGCTTAATAATAGCCTGAGCGCTGTGGCGATGAGGGCTCAGGAGAAATATGGTTTCGATTCACTAATAGGTGAGAGTGAATCAATAAAAGAGATAATTCATCTATTTAAGAAACTTACCGAGTCAGATCCTAAAACTATCCTGATTCGCGGGGAAAGCGGGACCGGGAAAGGACTTGCCGCCAAAGTACTGCACTTCAATGGGATAAGGAAACAAAGCCCATTGATAGAACTTAACTGTGCTGCTATTCCCGAGACCCTTTTAGAGAGCGAGCTGTTCGGATATGAAGCCGGTGCATTTACAGATGCGAAGAAATTGAGGAAGGGGATATTAGAACAGGCTGACGGAGGCACTATATTTCTTGATGAAATCGGTGACATGAGTCTTTCGCTCCAGGCCAAACTTGTTAAAGCCGTTGAAGAAAGGAGTTTTAGGAGACTAGGGGGAACAAGGGATATCACGGTTGATATATGTGTTATGGCGGCTACGAACCATGATCTTAAATCGCTTGTTAAAAACGGCGGTTTTAGAGAGGACTTATATCATCGCTTAAATGTAATTAATTTTGAAATGCCGTCTTTGAGACAGAGAATAGAGGATATTCCTCTCCTTACAGATTATTTTGTTTCTTATTTTAATGTTGATCTCAATAAAAATATCACAATTATTCCCTCTGAAGTTAGAAAGGCGTTTTTACATTATGGTTGGCCCGGAAATGTTCGTGAACTAAGAAGTACTATTGAAAGAGCAGTACTCCTTAGCGATGACAGCGTTTTAAGTCCCAAATATGCGAAGCTCGAAGAGGACGATAACCTTAAGGTTCAGGACGGTGATGGTAAGATGGTTATTGACATACCTCTCGATGATGCATCACTTTACAAAATTGAAAGAAAAGTTATAACTAAAGCACTGGACTTGCATAACTGGAACCAAACAAGGACTGCTGAAATGCTTGGGATAACCCGTGAGGTGCTACGCTACCGTATGAAGAAATGGGGTCTCCTGAGCTAATAGGAGGTCACCATTGAATGCCGCGCTTCTGGCTATTATTGTCTTAATTCTCTATTTCCTGGCTTACCGCTATTATTCAAAGTTTCTTGCCAATAAGATTTTCCGTATATCTGATGATGAAGTTACCCCGGCGCATGAAAAAAATGACGGTATGGACTTTGTGCCTTCAAATAAACATGTGCTTTTCGGTCATCACTTTGCCTCAATAGCAGGCGCAGCACCTATTATCGGACCCGCTATTGCAGTCTTTTGGGGATGGGTGCCAGCAATAATCTGGGTAGTCCTGGGCACGATATTTATGGGGGCTGTGCATGATTTCAGCGCACTCGTAATTTCTGTAAGGGAAAAGGGCCGCTCAGTTGGGGATCTAGCCGGTATTTTAATTAACCCTAGAGCAAGGACTCTATTTTTACTTATTGTATATTTTCTCATCTTTTTTGTTATCGCGGTGTTTGCGTATGCCATAGCATCGCTATTTGTTGCATTTCCTGAAAGCGTATTGCCTGTGAACTTCCAAATTATAGTGGCTGTAATTATAGGATTCTTATTTTATAAAAAGGGCGTACCTATACTCTGGCCCTCAATTCTCGCATTAATTTCGCTATATGTAATGATCTGGGTGGGGACTATAGTGCCGATTGAGATCCCGGCAATAATGGGAAGCCAGATTGTGACCTGGATCTTCCTTTTACTTATATATTCGTTTATTGCCTCGGTCTTGCCAGTATGGACGTTACTTCAACCAAGGGACTATATAAACGGACATCAGCTTATATTGGGCTTAGGGCTGCTTTTTATAGGTCTTCTCATCGCCCATCCAGAGATGCAGGCTCCTGCCATTAATCATAACGCCGAGGGGGGGGTGCCTCTATTCCCCTTTATATTTGTAACTATAGCTTGCGGCGCAATAAGCGGCTTCCACGGTCTTGTATCGAGCGGCACAACTTCTAAACAGCTAAACAAGATGAAGGACTCAAGAATGATTGGATACGGCGGAATGCTTGGGGAAGGGGCTTTGGCAATGATTGCTACTCTGGCAGTTGCAGCGGGGATCAGCCGTACAGATTGGCTCACTCACTATGAAACTTGGGATCTTGCAGCTAAAGGGGGGATAAACAACTTCGTACTCGGCGCATCTACCTTTTTAGATGCACTTCACATTCCAACTGTCTTCGGGGAAACTTTGATAAGCGTTATAGTTATAAGCTTTGCGGCGACTTCGCTTGATACGGCAGCTAGGGTTCAGAGGCTTATACTAGGGGAGTTAGGGACAGCCTATGAAATTAAGCCCCTTAAAAATCGGTACGTGGGTGCGCTTCTCGCAGTTGTGCCGGCCTTGCTACTAGCTCTTTTAGTCGAAGCGCCAGGTAAGGGGCTCGGTTCAGGTGGGTTTTTACTCTGGCCTCTTTTCGGAGCCACAAATCAGCTCGTAGCAGGCCTGACCCTTTTGATTGCAACAATATATCTCTGGAAAACCGGACGACCAGTAATCTATACATTAATTCCAATGGTATTTCTTATCGTTATGACAATTGCTGCCATGATCTGGAGTTTTAAGGCTTTCGCTGACAACCCATTGCTCCTAATACTTTCTGCCATCATACTAGCGCTTTCAGTATGGTTATTATTTGAAGCATATTTTGTTTATAACTCTCAAAAACGGAGTGAAATTGTAATACCGGATGCTAAAGAGTGATATAGGTACACTTCAATTTAATTTCTTATATTCATTTTCTAAGTTTAATTTAATAAGATGTTTGAAACCTTTCTTGCTCAAAAGGCGTATATAACACACGAGAGCATGAAATATAATTTATAGAAAGCTAGATATTTATAAGGAGAAATTATGAAAAGGTATCTGTTAATTATTATTGGACTTTTAGTTCTTGCGCAGGGTTATCATTTGTTTGCAGGGGCTTATGATGAAGAAGCTGATATTAGTAAGAGGAGTGAGTCTAGACTAAACGAGAAATATGAAAGGGCAGTTTTTGCTGGAGGGTGCTTTTGGTGTATGCAGCCGCCTTTTGATTATTTAGATGGGGTTATTACCACAACTGCGGGTTATACCGGAGGACCCGAGAAGAATCCTACATATAAAGAAGTCTCTTACGGTAAAACGGGTCACACGGAAGCCGTTGAAGTTATTTATGACCCGGAAATAGTTACATACGATAAATTGCTTGCTATCTTTTGGATGAATATTAATCCCACTGATGTAGGTGGACAATTCGTCGACAGAGGAAAACAGTATAGGCCGGGAATTTTCTACTTGAATGGCTCGCAGAAGAAATCTGCTGTGGCTTCAAAAGACAAACTTGAGAAATCGGGCAGATTCGATAAGCCGATAGTTGTCGAGATAACAGAGGCCAATGAATTCTGGGATGCAGAGGAATATCACCAGATGTTTTATCTCAAAAAACCTATGAGATATAAAACCTACAGGATGGGTTCTGGGCGGGATCAGTTTATTGATAAAAATTGGCGCCAGGCTAAAAAGTAATTCTGATCTTAAATCAGTTTGTAAAGGTAAATTAATCTATTCATGATAATACTGCTGTAAAAATTTAGTGCCAGGGCTTATAATATAATCATTGAATAATGTGCTACCCATAATAGCATTAGTTTGCCTGCTCTATAGCTGTGGAGCCTCAAATGAGATCGTTTACGTCCTTGCAAACGATTCTTACCGCTGTGAGGAGTTCGATGTTACAAAGGAAAAGATGTTAGGTCTCATAAACCGGGCCCGTATGTCGAGTAGAAACTGCGGATATAAAATTTTCACCCCGGTGGGACAACTCACATGGAACCCTACTCTGGCAAGAGCTGCTTTGAATCATTCCGTCGATATGGCCACAAAAGACTTCGTCAGTCACAAAGGGTCAAGCGGGGAGGCGGTTTCATATAGGGTTGAAGAGGTTGGTTACAGCTGGTCCACAGTGGGAGAGAATATATCGGCCGGCCGTGAGGATTCAGAGGAAGTAGTCGCGGCTTGGTTACTTAGTCCCCACCACTGTGAAAATATTATGAGGCAAAGTTTCACTGAGATTGGAGCCGCTTGTTTTCACAATAAAGATACAAAGTATAGAACCTTTTGGACGGTTGTTTTCGGATCCCCAAGTGAAGAAGTGAAAAGAGCTACTCTTCAATAATGGCAATTGGTCTAACCCAGCCAGCACTTGCGTTTATGATTTTGATTGGAGCGCAAACGACCTTGAATCCATGTGCAGGCAGCAAGTCAAGATTGGTGAGCTTTTCGATTTGACAGTATTCTTTTTCAATACCCGCAAAATGAGCGCCCCATATAACGCTTGAGTCCCCGGTTTCCTTAAATTCCTCAACCATTGCCCAAAACGGCCTATCCCAACCCGCCGAATCGGTGCCCATCACTTTTACCCCTTGCTCGCAAAGCCAAAGTGTGGATTCTTTTGATAGCCCAGGGAACTGTGACCAGTAGTCTTCTGTGCCCCAGAGTTTATCTGCCCCGGTCATGATAAGTACAATATCAAAAGGGTTTATTTCATATTTTATTTCATGAAGCGCTTTTTTTAAATCCCAGCTTGTTATGAGCTCCCCCGGTCTTTTATGACTCATATCTATTACAACCCCGTCACCATAAAACCATTCAACCGGAAGTTCATCGATAGTTTTTGCCTTGTCACCCTCTGATTTGGGATGGTAGTGCCAGGGGGCGTCCATGTGGGTCCCCACATGAGTTCCAAGCGTGACATATTCATTGGCCCATCCGAGCCCAGAGGGCAAATCTTCCCTTTCGCACTCAAACCGCATCATCATATATTCTGCTGTATCCTCGTGTTTCTCATATTTAATCTCAAGTTTTTGATGCTCGGGCCCCGGCGAGGGCTCGATAATTATGCTAAGGTCTATTATGCGGGTTTTGATGGACATATGGCTATTATATGTTAAATAGAATTAATATAAAAGTGAGAATTAAAATATGCGGTCCAATTATTTAAGAAGACTTGGCAATTCCGATTTGCTGGTGTCTCCTGTAGGGTTAGGCTGTCTTCAATTCAGTCGTGGGAAGGGGATATCCGGCATAATGTGGCCGTCACTTAGAAGAGAGCAAATTAATGATATTGTAAAGGCATCAATCGAAGGTGGGATAAACTGGTTTGATACAGCTGAGCTTTACGGCTGGGGTGAGTCTGAAAAGGCCCTTTCACGCTCGCTTAATGATCTCCAAATACCAAGAAATGAAATAGTTATTGCTACAAAATGGTGGCCGCTTTTAAGGACCGCGGCTTCGCTATCGGCAACTATTGAGAAGAGACTCTCGGCGCTTAGCACCCCAAAGATAGACCTCTATCAGATTCACAATTCGTTCTCTTTTTCTTCTATAAGTAGGGAAATGAAGGAGATGGCAAAGCTCGTCGAACAAGAAAAAATCAAATACATTGGGGTGAGCAACTTTTCCGCAAACGCAATGCGGAAAGCTCATAAAGAGCTTTCAAAATATGGCCTAACTCTAGTTTCAAACCAGGTTAATTACAGCCTTTTAAAAAGACATATTGAGAAAAACGGGGTGCTCGATACAGCACAAGAGCTTGGTATTTCATTGATAGCATATTCCCCTTTGGGTAGAGGGCTTTTAACCGGGAAATTTCATGATAACCCTGATTTGATAAACAGGAGGTCCATATTCAGAAGATATTATGCCTCTTTAAACAAGAAGAAACTTAAAAAGAGCTCACCTGTAGTCGAAGCACTTAAGAGCATTGCACATAAGTATCAGGTAACTCCTTCACAAATTGCTCTCAACTGGGTTATAAATGTCCAGGGTGAGATTATGGTCAGCATCCCGGGCGCAACTAAAGTTGGACAGGCAAGTGATAACGCAGGAACAATGAATTTTGAACTGTCAGTAGATGATCTTGGTTATCTGAGTGAAGTGTCATCCTCATTTTGAATTCAAGACTTCAATTACAGCTGATATGACTAAATCGTGGAGCTCACCGTTTGTACCTACTACTCCTTTATTGTTTGAGAGTGTTCTTCCTAGAGAGAAGTCCAAATCGCTTCCCAAAATGTCCGTTACTCTGCCGCCTGCTTCTTTTACAATTATATAGCCTGCTGCATGATCCCAAATCTTCTCAACATAGTCTTTACTTGTCGGGAGTCTCAGGTAAATGGATGCGTCGCCTCTCGCAAGCACCGCATACTTACATTGACTGTCTATTCTGATCGGCTCGGCAGTAACGCCTAGAATTTGAGCAATTTGTTTCGAATCGCCGTGTGAGGAGTGGGCAGATTCGACAGATTCACAAAAAGGAGCAAGCGTTGGGTGGTCAATATCAGAGACATTTATCTTCTTATCAGATATATCTTCAAAAAATTGAATATAAGACCCTTCTCCAATTACAGCACTAAATATAGCTCCCTTGTGACTTTCCGGCTTTTCCAAATCACGAGCTAGGTTAGGACAACCCAGTACCCCTAGAACAACTTCGCCGTTTTCAACAAGCGCAAGAGCAACAGCGTATTGCTTGCCCGCGCAAAAACCCCTTCGTTCCGTCTATAGGGTCAAGAGTCCAAAATCTACCCTCGGGTCCTCCGTCATAATCTCCGCTGTCTATTGTTGCATGAATTTCCTCTTCTTTTAATTCAGGCAGGACCTTTGAAGCATATTCAAAAACTTTTTGACTTAACGCTTTTCCTTCTTCGGTTTTTAAGTCGGCAGAATCCTCTTCCGCAACTATTGGATCATTTGGGAATGCTTTTTTTAATTCATGGCATATTATTGCCTGTACTCCGAAATCTGCGACCGTGACAGGGGACTTATCTTTCTTTATCATGGTCTCTTCAGATACGAGAGAAGATTGAACAGTTATGCATAGACTGCACGCCTTTTTTACAGCTTCTATTGCTATATTCAGTTCGGAATCATATTTCATTAACTTCTCCGGGGGTTGTTATTGGGGATACATTGTACCATCTAGGGAGAATCTCTAAAACCCTCTTGGTAAAAAAGCCCGACCTAACCTCAGATTAATATGGCCTGCTTATATGAAATTGAGAACTGGACTGAAATGCGAATGAATTACTTTGAAGGAATTAAACCGCTTGTTCCTCCCCTTATTTTGGATATACGCTCAGAAACATAAGTCTTTGCGTCAAGTACCAGACTGAATACCGAAGGTACTAAAATAAGAGTGAATATGGTAGATACAGTTAGGCCACCCACTACCACGCTTCCTAGACCGCGGTAAAACTCTGATCCGGATCCCGGTAGTAAAATAAGAGGCATCATTCCACATACACTCGTAGTTGTACTCATAAGGATTGGTCTTATTCTGGATTTAACCGATTCAACTATAGCTTCTCTATGCTCCATTCCGTGGTCCTTCATATTATTTAGGGACTGATGCACTATGAGGATAGCGTTATTCACAACAATTCCTATTAAGATAATGAAGCCGAGCATAGTAAGCACGTTGAGCGGCATATATATAAATAAGTTTAGTATGAAAAGACCCAAAAATCCTCCAAATGAGGCGAGAGGAACACTGAACATAATAACCAGAGGATAAAGGAAACTCTCAAAAAGTGATGCCATTAAGAGAAATGCAATTAGAGCGGCAAGTAAGAAATTCCACTGAAGGGCATTTCTTGTTACACTTAAGTCATCAGCTGAACCAGTAAGGATTGCGTCATAGGCGCCGGAGAGTTCTCCACTTTCTATTAGCGGAGAGAGGATTTCGTCGTTAATAAGCTCAATCGCGGCCTCAAGGGGCATCTGCTCAGGGGGTATAACGGATATGGCAATTGTTCTCTGGCGCTCATAATGGTTTATCTGCTCGGGGCCAGTTGTGACTTTCACGTCAGCTATTGACCCTACAGTGAGCATCTTACCGCTTTGGGTGTTGATCACGAGATCTTCAATTTCGTGAGTTCTGCTTGCGTATCGATCTTCACCCCTAAGCGTTAAGTCAATTTCTTCTCCATTAATCTGGAACTCGCTTACCTTAGCCCCGTCTACAAGTGCGTTTAGCATGAATCCGAGCTCTTGGTTTGAAATACCTGCATAAGAGGCTCGTTCCCTGTTTAATATAAGCTGGACTTCCGGGTTCCCGAGATCAAGACTCGGAATAGGGCGCACCTGGGCATCCGGGATTTTTTGCATTGCAGTGAAAAATACTTTTTGTGCTATGCCTACTAACCTCTTAAGATCAGGGCCGGTAATTTGAATGTTGATTGAGCGTCCTTGTCCAATACCCCGTTGGAAAATGCTGGATTGATTTACGATAGATATCATGCCGGGAATTTTTCTTAAAGAGTTGCGCATCGGCGACATTAGTTCTTTGACTTTATCTGGTTCTTTAGCGCGGGCGCCCATAAATGCCTGACGCCCAGTGGCAACATAGAAGAAATTTTCAATTGGTGTTGCATCAAGTTTAGCAGCTTCAGGAGAGCCTACTTCCGCTTCCCAATAGGGGCGGAGGTCATTTTCAATCTGTATACCTATATCCGTAAATTCTCCGATGTTATACCCTGGGGGTGGTATTAAAATTCCAAATAACAAGTTGCGATTTCCTTCGGGCAAATATTCCGTCTTGGGAATCATAAGCCAGCTAAAAAATATTGCACCAATGGTGAACCCGCATACAACAACTAAGCTTGTTCTTGTGCTCGAAAGTATTCGGCTCACGAGGTTTGAAATGCCAAGGGAAATAATCTCAGCTTTTTGAGTAAATCCCCATAGGTTCGAAAAGTTATAGCCGGGTCTTCTTTTAACGACACTCAGAATCTTGGCAGAGACCGTAGGGATAACCGTGATTGAAACTATAAGGCTTAAAATAACAGAGACGCTTATTGCAATTGCTATATCGCGGAAAAGCTGGCCAGCTTGATCCTGAACGAATATAACTGGAACAAATACAGCGGCGGTTGTAAGAGTACTTGCGAGTACCGCTCCCCAGACCTCAACCGTTCCATCATAAGAAGCTTGAATACGTGATTTGCCCATCTGCATATGCCTGTAAATATTCTCAAGCACCACAATTGAGTTATCTATTACCATACCTACGGCAAAAGCCATTCCGGCAAGGCTGATAACATTTATCGTCCTCCCCATAGCCGACATTACTACGAATGTTCCGATTATGCTTATAGGGATTGCTGTAGTTACGATAAGCGTGCTGCTTGCGCTTCTTAAAAAGAAGAGTAAGACTAGAATTGCCAGTAAACCTCCTATGATGAGGTTCTTCTGAACGAGATCAATTGCGCTTATTATATAACTTGTTTCTTCATAGACATTAAAAAGATGAAGATCCATTTTCTGAAGCTCGCCTTGGTTAAGTTCTTCAACAGCTTGTACGAGCCCGTCCATAACTAGAATCGTATTTGCTCCGCTTTCCTTTACTGCGTTAATAGCGATAGCTGGCTCGCCGTTTTGGCGCACAGCGTACTCGGCGTCTTTGTATCCGAGGCGCACTCTTGCTACATCTTTTACATAGACCGGGGCGCCGTTTTTCCTAGTGATAATTACATTCTCTATATCCTCAGGTGATTGGTATTCCCCTACGATTCTAACAATATATCTTCTCTTTCCTTCGTCGAAATTGCCTGCACTGTAGTTGTTGTTTTCCCTTCTCAGAGCATCGGCCATTTCAGAAAGGGTAATACCGCGTGCGGCAAGGGCATTGGGGTCTACAATAACCTGCATCTCACGCTCAAATCCTCCGAACACATTGGAAGACCCTACACCTGATACACGCTCAAATCTGGGTCTAATAAAGTCGTCCACAAAATCGTGATATTGATAGATGTCAACGTCGTTTCCCTCTTTGGGTTTCAATATAAACCAGGCCATAGCGCTTGCGCCTACATCTGTAGTACTAATAACAGGCTGATCTACATCGTCAGGGTACTCTTCTACCTGATTTAGCTTATTAGAAACGTCTACTACTGCTGCATCAATATCAGTCCCTATAGCAAATTCAAGGACAATAGATCCTCTAGAATCCTGGCTCTCACTCGTCATTTCGATAAGGTTATCCAGGGTTTTAAGCTCGTCTTCCTGCTCACGAATAATCTCTGTTTCCACTTCTTGGGGGCTAGCCCCTTGCCAGAATGTGCTTACAGTAATTGTGGGTTTGTCTATATCAGGTGTGAGCTGTACGGGAATATTGAAAAGAGCTATAAAGCCAAAAAGTATTATAAAGATGACGCCGACAGCAACGCTGACCGGTTTTTTGATAGATATATCAACTAATTTCATCTAAATCCTCTTGCTGTCTCTCGTATTAATTAACTTTGTTATTTTGCTTGATGTCTTCATTCAGAATCTTTACCGGCTGGTTTGGCATAAGCCTTTCGTTGCCTTTAACGACCACTAATTGACCTATTTGAACGGGACCGATAACCTGAATCTTATCCTCAAAGGCTATTCCCGTGCTAACAGGCATCGGCTGGACTATTCCTTCGTTCACTACGTATATGAAGTTGGCGTTATTCTGTGATACGATCGCGTCTTTAGGAACCAATTTTACAGTAGACGGCTCCCCGATCGGAAAAGATACACGGGCTACCATTCCACTTTTAATTGTTCCATCTTTGTTTTCAATATTGATTTTTACCGGGAAGGTCCTTGATTCCCTATCTGCCTGAGGAACAAGAGAAGTGATCTCGCCTTTAAGTTTTAGATCAGGCAGTGCGTCGAAAATAACATTTACATTCAATCCAGTTTTTACTTTACTAATATAACGCTCAGGCATATCAATATTTATTTCCGCAATTTTAATATCAATAAGCTCAACCACTGGGCCGCCTTTCTCTACCCACTGACCGATCTCAGTGTACTCCTCTGTGACATACCCGCTGAATGGGGCAACTATCTGTGATTTTTCTATATCGTACTCAAAGCCCTCAACTTGGGCTTGAATTTGCGAGATTCGGGCTCCTAAAGCGGATTTCTCAGTTTCTGCGTCCTGTAGCTGCTGTATCGATGCCACACCTTTGGACTCCAACTCCTGAAAACGGGCTAAGTTTTGTTTTGCAAGCTGATAACGCGCCTGAGCTTCTCTTTTGCTGGCTTTGGCTTCATTTAAATCTATCTCGATGCTTCGGGTGTTGAATTTAGCGAGTACGTCACCTTTGTTTACAAACTTTCCTGCTTCTCCAGGCAGACTCTCGACCAGACCTTGAATCTCGCTTGCGATAATACTCCTCTTATCGGGCTCGACCTCCCCTACCAGAGTCACTGGTTTTTGAAGGGTTTCTTCCCGGACCTTATCAACAACTACAGGTGCGGGTGGAGGTGCCTGAGCTAATGACTGTAAGGGTTGAGCAAATGAAAAAGCCCCTATTAATATAAAACTGAAAATAATTGCCCTATAAAGTTTCATTTGAGTTCCTCTTGTTTAAGATAGAAATTGTTCTAGCTTTGATTCGTTTATTTTTTATTAAGCAGACCCATATTTGCATCAATGTATTATCTAGTTTTTATTCCCTCAAGAAAGACAGTGACAAAAGTTTCTACTAACTCGTCATTCTTAATTGTATTTCTTTTTTTCCCCCCAAATAGTTCTTGTACTATAATGTGGTTTATTACCATTCCAATAAAAGCCTGAGAGGCACAGAGCGCGTTTACATTCTTAAATGCTTTGTCAGCAATTCTACTCTCTATATAATCGCAAAGGAGCATATTTACATACTCGACATATGTGCTGAAAAACATGTCAGAGAGCTCATGGCCTTCAAGCGCGCTAAAATGAAGTAGGCGTATGAAGCTCGAATCCTTTCCACATTTATCAAGCATCCTCTCCGCAATGGCACTAAAAATAAGATAATCGTTTTTTGAATCTTTATGGGTTTGTAAAGGGAGCTCGATTCCAGGTTCCTCATCTATCTTTTTTTCGATTATAGCTCCGTAAAGCTCTCTTTTAGTGGAGAAGTGTCTGAATATAAGTGATTCGTTTACCTCAGCCGCCTCAGCAATTTCTTTTGTAGTGGTTCCGTTGAATCCCTTCTCGGCAAATAGCTGAATTGCAGTGTCTAATATCTTTTCACGAGTGTTTATTTTTTTGGGTCGAGTTGGATTTGCTTTTTTAGCGGCTTTTTCTGTTGACATTTTTATTTATCCCTGTACGCTGTAAGTAATTACTTACTTACAAGCTACCAGTAGCGGTACTTTGTGTCAAGAAAAAGGGTTATATTTAGAAATGATCGATAGGGCAAAGAATTTGTATTTGGAATGTAGAATGTGTAAATCATAATTATAAAATCCTTTTGAAATGTCTGAATAAATCATCTATATACTTAAGGATTATGAAATCCGAGTTTAATACAACGTATAATTTTGCAGGAGGCCGTAATGATTAAGACACTGTTATTGATTTTCTTTACAATGACAGGAACCGCTGGAGCTCTGGACCTGTCCGTTCAGGAAGCGATCGTTATAGCTCTTGAAAATAACAGGGATATACAGATTGAAAAGGAGAATGTTGTGGTATCTGAGGGAGAAATTACAACTCAGAAAGGCTTTTTTGATCCTATTTTAAATATTAGTTCTTTCTATAACGATGGAGAGACTCCGACGGTAAGCACCTTTATACCAAGGGGGACAGTAAACCAGCAAGATTTCAATGTCACAGGGAACCTTGAAGGTAAGTTTTCAACAGGAACATTTTATGATGTCTTGAATTTTTCTTCAACAAGGACTGAAACAGATTCCCCTCTTGATGATCTGAGTCCGAATTGGTTTAATAATCTAAGCTTTTCTATTGGTCAGGAGTTACTACGGAACTTTGGTGTAAACGTTAATAATACTTTTGTTATCACTGCCAGAAGATCAAATCAAATCTCTGAAAAAGAATTTGAGAATGTAGTTACGAATGTGATTCTTGACGTTGAAAGTAGATATTGGCTTCTGGTTGCGTCTAGGCAAAATCTTGAACTCGAGAGGACTGCTCTTGAACTTGCTCAGGATCTTCAGAGAAGAAATGAAATCCAAGTTGAGGTTGGAGTACTACCCCGGGTCTCTGTAACACAGGCAAAATCTGAAGTGGCTGCCAGGGAGGTTGATGTGATCAGGGCGGAGAATACTCTTCAGGCTGCTGAGGATAATCTGAAAAATGTGCTCGCCATAGATCTCGCTGAGAAAATTAACACAACTGATGAGCCTACTACCGAAGTATTTCAATTTGATGAACAGGAGTCATTAGATGAGGCCTATCGAGAGAGACCCGAAATAAAACAGGCAATGCTCAACATAGAAAATAGGGAAACATTAAAAGGCTATTACTCAAATCAAAGGCTCCCTAGGCTTGCTATAGAGGGAGGCGTACAGTTGCAAGGGTTAGGAGGAGATGAGAACCCTGACAGGCTTAGTTTTGGAGGAGAGCCTGAGCCTATACCGTCTCAGTTTTTAGGTTCCAGTGAAGCTTTTAGCCAGATTTTCGGGGCGGATTTTACTACTTGGCAGATACTTGGCGTATTTAGCTTTCCTATATTTAATAGAACGGCAAAGGGGGAATATGTTAAAGCCAGAGCCGAGTTTGATAGGAGTGTTATAACGCTTAAAAAAACCCAGGATGATGTGGCGCTTGATGTGAGAAGCGCAATTAGAGAGATTAAGAACAGTCTTAGGGCGATTGATGCAGCGCACGTATCTGTGGAGCTTGCCAAGGAAGTTGTGATTAATGAGCAGGAACGTCTAAATGTAGGTATAGGTACCACTCGTGAGGTGCTGGAGGCTCAGAGGGATTTAATTGACGCCGGCGTGCGTGAGATTACAGCCATAGCGAATTACAACATTGCTCTTGCTGAACTTGAGCGCGCTAAGGGAACACTGCTTGAAAATAAAGGTGTAGTAATCTAAAGAGTAGGGAATCCTGCGCCGTTTGAGATCCAATAATTAAGTACTGGTTAAGCAATGTGACATACCCGACATTTCAGCTATAATATCAACCAAATTATCGTTAAGGAGAATTACATGGCTAGTGACGCAATAATTGAGTTAAGCGACTCAACATTTGAAACAGAAGTAGTAAAAAGTGATTTACCTGTATTAGTAGATTTCTGGGCTCCATGGTGCGGTCCTTGCCGGGCCATCGCTCCCCTAGTAGAAGAGATTTCTTCCTCTTATGAGGGGAAAATCAAGGTAGGCAGAATGAATGTAGACGAAAACCAGTCTACTACTATGAAGTTTGGAATAAGAAGCATCCCGACTATTATCATGTTTAAAGACGGGGAAGCAGTGGATCAAATTATTGGCGCGGTACCTAAGGGTGAAATAGAAAGGGTAGTGGAAAAGTCTCTAGCTTAAGATTGTCCGATCCGGTTCTCTCTTCTTTGTTAGATATCTAAGTTCCGATTTGAGATAATCGCTCTTCTAGTTTGGTAATCTTAGTATCAAGCTTTGCAATTTCATTGCTCTTGGCTATCATTTGTTCTCTGTAAACGGTACTCTGATCTTTCTTGCCGGTTTTTGATGACTTGCCGGCATTTCCTTTACTCCCTTTTACCAAATTCAAAGTTGAAAGGGTTTTTTGTTTGTCGAATTCATATACAGTTTCTCTCTCTCGGTTTATTCTCTTTGAAAACTTTCTTGTAGCTATACCAAATTTGCCCAGCACACGGCCTAGCCACTGAAGATTCTGCCCCTTTTGTTCAGATTTAGGTATGGATTTTTGTACCTCGGCAGAAAGTGCTTTGGCAGTAATTTTAAATTCTTTGTCAGTATTCTCAAACAATATGCTATCTAACTTTCCATCGCATATACTAGCCAGCGCGTTGAGCACAGCTTGTTCCCATTTGTCGGGTTTAAGCTCCCGGGATTTTGTAGATTTCGGCGCCTCATCAATTGTGATCTGGCTTGCTGTGTCAGATGCTTCAATCATAAGGTAAGCCAATTTGCCGAGCTCCAAAAGAATATTCTTTTTTCCAGCCTCAAGCTCAGAAAGCTGCAGCTTGATTTTTTGCTTCTCAATGAGCTCTTTGGACTTAATGTTGACCGTTGAAATGCCTTTGTTGATTTTACCTTTTAATTTGCCCAGGAAGTCTGCCATTTGTTTATACCTCCTTTTTAAATAATATACTCAATTCAATCATCATGTAAGAGGTGAAGATTAAACAGAGTCTTACTCTTTATGTCTTTTCTCAGGCCTCGAAAATCCTGATTTACTATGCCGTACTTGATATTATAATGTGAGTTCAGCTGTAAGTTTGATAATCAAATTTGGAAAGTTGTCTCAAAATTTGATATATTTTGATACTAACAATTTAAAATTATACGAGGTGAAGGATGTGGAGAAAAGGGGCAACAGTGAGACTAACACAAACTATTGAAGGGAAAAAAGATAGTTTTAATGAAGGTCTCAGAGGGACTATTGTTGAAACGTTTGAGTTGGCTGCCGGTAATTCATACAGAGTTCAATTCCTAGACGGAAGGGTAGCTCGTTTTCCCGAAGCATTAATGGATGAAGCAGTTGAAATTCTCGAGTAGAATGAACTTTCTATATTGGACGAACTAAAGCTCGGGCCGGAGCACCGTCTGAGCCGGTAATCTTTATAGGAAGACAAACTAGATCATAATTGCCAGATTCAATTTTAGAGAGGTCAAGCCCTTCGATAACCCATATTCCGGCTTTTAGGATTATCTCATGAACCTCAATGACGTTTCCTCCGTATCCGCCGATAGATAAATAATCTATCCCGATGGTCTGAACCTTACGTTCTGCAAGAAATTTTGCTGCTTCAATTGATAGGTGTACAAAATTTTTATTAAAAGGTTTATTATCCCATCTACTTTTCGAGTTCTTAGTTTTAAATAGAAGACGCTCACCTTTACGGATTCGGTGTGGTCGAATTTCTTTTACATTTATGAATTGACTGTCTGTTATTTCAATAACGCGAGCCTTACCGATAGATGCGGTTAAGGGCATTTTATCTATGCTGATTCCTGATTTTTTAAAGTGGCAGGGCGCATCCATATGGGTTCCAGCGTGAACCGCCATTGAGACATGAGTCAGGTTGCATTCATCGCCATTCTTGATGTTTAGGACTTTTTTTATTTCAACATCAGGATCGTCAGGCCAGTGAACCATACCGTCACTTAGCGGGACTGATATATCTATCCACCCGGAGGTCGGAAGACTGCTTTTTTTGCTCTTATTAGTTTTTACTCTAGCCAAGATGGTTAAACCTTTTTATATATTGATAGCTTGAATTATTTCTTCCGCGACTTCTTCAAGCGAGAGATTCGAAGTATCTACAATCAAATCAGCTTTTTCATATAGGGGAGTTCTTTTGTTGAGTAATTCTCGCGCTGTTTCAAATGGGTTTTCCACTAGGAGCAGGGGACGGCCTTTGCTATGTTTAATCCTCTCCCATATTACTTCTATAGGGGCTTTTAGGTATATTGTGGTGCCTCCGCTATTCATAGCATCCCAATTCCGATCCCTCTGCACAACCCCGCCGCCTGTAGCCACTACCTGCTTTTCTTGTGCCGATAAAGATTCCATTGACTCTGATTCAAGATCTCTGAAGTAATTTTCTCCATGTTCGGCAAATATTTTCGTGATAGTATTTCCGGCCTGTTTTTCGATGAACTTGTCCGCATCGCAGTACTTATACCCGATCTTTTCAGCTAATATCATTCCAACAGTAGATTTCCCTGCTCCCATAAAACCGACCAAGAAAATATTTTTATAGTTTTGGTTATTAGGAGTCATTTTTGAAATTGGTAGATTGAATTTTTTCTTTTTGTTCCTATCACAAATTTTTCAACATACTTGCCAATAATATCGCACTCTATATTAACTGAACTCCCTTTCCTAAGGCCGCCGAATGTGGTTGCCTCCTGTGTGTAGGGGATTATATTAACTACGAATTCACTGCCTTTAACTAGGTTTACAGTAAGGCTGACTCCGTCTATTGCAACTGAGCCTTTTTCAACTATATATTTAGAAAGACCTTTGGGCGCTGAAAAGCGGAACTCTATAGATTCGCCCTGTTTGGTCTTGGATTTAACTTTCCCCACACCGTCCACATGGCCGTTTACTATGTGCCCTCCCAATTTGTCGCCAACTTTAAGGGCGCGCTCAAGGTTTACAATCTTTCCAACTTTTAATTTTCCGAGGTTAGTTTTTGCAAGGGTTTCATGAGAAGCATCAACTGTAAAAGTGCTCTTGCCTAAGGAAGTAACAGTGAGACAGGTGCCGTTTACTGCAATACTGTCTCCAAGTACCACTTCTTTTAGATCAATATTGCCAACATTAAAGGTAAAAACTACCTCTTTTGATTTTCGCTTGATCCCTTTTACGGTACCCAGGTCCTCTACTATCCCAGTAAACATGCTAGGTTCCTCTTCTTGATATAAATGTATCAAATAGTATCAGTATAACACCGATTGTGATTGCAGAGTCAGCAATGTTAAATGGGGGCCAATGAAGGGTGGGGTCTCCAAACCAATGGAAATCAATGAAGTCGGTGACGTATTTAAGAGTGAACCTGTCGATTGAGTTCCCTACTGCACCTCCTAAGATTAGTCCCAGTGAAAATCTAAGGAGGTTATCCTGAGGCCCGGTTTTCTTAATAAAATAGAAGATAACGACCACTGCTGTGATGAGAACAATAACGAAAAGCCCAAGCCTCAAGGTTTCAGGTAAGTCACGAAAAATACCAAATGCGGCACCCGGATTTCGGATGTGTGTTATATCAAGAAACGGCAGAAACGACATTTTATCATATAGTGGGATGTATTTTACTACGAGCCATTTAGATAGCTGATCCAGTATTACAACGATTGCTGCGACAGTGATTGGTGTTCTGTATCTATGCATTTTATGAAGGAGAGAGTATATAGGATTGAATAATTACTTCAACTGATTTTCGTTTGTTTCTATATTTTCTTTTATCCACCGGGACCTTTCTATAAAATCCTGTGCATATTGCTTTGCAGCTTCATTTTGCTCGTTTGAAAGTAAATATTCAAAAGTGGTTATTGTCTGATCATAATTGCCTTTGGCGAACAGGGAGATACCAAGGATACGCAAATTTTCATTTGTTAATTCCTCTCCGGAAAGCTCTAACAAGTAGGCCTGAATAAGGTGTGGGGCCGCTTTCTCGTATTCACCTTTGTTGAAAAACAATCTTCCCAGTAGATAGTGTGCCGGGGCGTAAAAGGGGTATGCCTTTATTGTTTCTTCCAGATACGCGAGCTGAAGTAATTTATCCCTGGTCCCAAAAAATAACTTTATATTTTCTTCGACTTCATATCCTTCTGAGATTGCTGAGATCTTGATTCCGAGTTCTCTTTTTAGATTATCGGGAATGTGCTCGAGTAGTAAATTGTTAAAGATTTGGGCGGCGGTTTCAGAATTTCCCGACTGCCAGAGCGAGTTTCCGTTGATATTCCCCAGCAAGTTCTTGTCTAATTTTGAGCCGGCTGTTGAGCTTTCTGCTATCTCCGTTGCGCGGTTGTAATTCTCATCGTAGTAATGAGAATAGGCGAGCCAGTTTATCAAACTCGGATCGGTATTGTTAAATTTCAGAGCGTCTGAGAAATAATCTTTTGCCCTAAAATAGTTGCCCTCATTAAACTGTTCATATCCCACTTTTTTAAGCTCGGCTACTCGCCTTGGGCATGTAGCATTAAAAATACTGGGTCCGCTGAACCTGGCCTCTGCAATAACTGTAGTTTCTTCTGGAATTTCTATTCTTTGTAGATAGT
>SMWY01000108.1 GCA_004356555.1 Candidatus Dadabacteria bacterium | reverse complement strand
GTTACATTGGTCGAATTAAAGTATGTTGACCTTCCGGATGACATGAAGCAGATCATGGCACGTCAGGCAGAAGCGGAAAGAGAGAGAAGGGCCAAGATTATAAACGCCGAAGGTGAATTCCAGGCTGCGGCAAAATTGACTGAAGCTTCTGATATCCTCAGCCAGAATCCTATGGCGCTCCAGCTAAGATATCTTCAGACCTTAACTGAGATGTCCGGGAACAAAAGCTCAACAATAATATTCCCGATTCCGCTCGATATCTTAAGACCGTTTTATGAAAAGGTACTCCCAAAGGCTAATCCAAATACGCCGGCAAAACCCCAAGAGGACTCGTGGAGCGGTAAAGGCAGCGAATAAATCTGACGAACAAGATTATAGGAGATTAAATTGCCGAGATTGTTACTCATTACATTTCTTAATATCACAATCCTATTTGCCCTTATTGCCTGCAAATCAGGTAATGACAACCCGGGGGGAAGTCGGGAAAAGTCAGAAGCTGGAGAGACCGCTTTAGATTCAGAACCGGTAGAGGGCGACTGGCTTATTTATCACCTGAGCGCAGAGCCTGCTACACTGAATCCGATTACAGCAACAGACGCATATGAAGGGATCATCAATAACGGAAAGATTTACGAGACGTTAATTGAGAGAAACAATGAGACACTCGAGCTCGACCCGCTACTTGCTGAGTCTTGGGAGATATCAGAGGATAAACTCACATATACTTTTAAAATAAGAGAGGGGATAAAATGGCATGACGGCACACCGTTTACCTCAGAGGACGTTGTATTTTCATACAACACGATTATGAACCCCAAAGTGGACAGCCCCCAATTAAGAGCTTATTACCAGGAAATTAGAGACGTAAAAGCCATAGATGATCTTACTGTCGAATTTACATATGCAAAACCATATTTCCTAGCGCTTGAGTTCTGCGGGGGGATGCCGATAGTCCCAAAGCACATTTTTGACAAAGGGGATTTCAATACCAACCCGGCCGGGAGAGATCCTATTGGAACCGGGCCCTATAAATTCGTAAGGTGGACCACAGGAAGAGATATAGTTGTCGATAAGAACCCTGATTACTGGGGTGAGAAACCTAAGATTAATAAAATTGTGTTTAAAATAATTACTGATTCCACAGTTTCATTTCAGATATTAAAACGAGAAGAGCTTGACGTTTCAGGACTAACTCCTATTCAGTGGGAGCGCCAGACCAATTCTCCGTCTTTTAATGAAAACTATGATAAACTGAGCTACTTTACTCCTAATTACAGCTACATCGGGTGGAACTCTAAAAGACCTTACTTTGCTGATAAACAGGTAAGAACAGCATTGACTCATCTTGTAAATAGAGAACTCATTCTTGATAAAATCCTTTACAATTTAGGAGCTATCGTAACAAATCCTTTTTACATTAACAGCCCGGAATATGATAAGTCCATCGACCCTTACCCCTATGACCCACAAAAAGCTGAAGAACTTTTAAAAGAGGCTGACTGGATAGACCATGATGGCGACGGGATAAGGGACAAAGACGGGGTGAAGTTTGCCTTTGAATTCCTGATACCCGGAGGATCAGAGACTGGGGAAAAGATTGCAACCATACTGAAAGAAGAACTGGACAATATGGGAATACAGATGGATATAAGGAAAACAGAATGGGCCGTTTTTACTACACGGCTAAATGAAAGAAATTTTGACGCTGTCACGCTCGCGTGGTCAATGGGCGTAGAATCGGACCCTTATCAAATATGGAGCTCAACTCAGGCGGAAAAAGGCTCCAATTTTATTGGTTTCAAAAATGAACAGGTTGATAAACTGATCGAAGAGGCCAGAACAGAATTTGACCGTGATAAAAGACAAGAGCTCTACCGCAAATTTGCCGAAATTATTCATGAAGAACAACCTTACACCTTTCTTTTCTGTAGAAAATCCACGGTAGCAGTTAATAAAAGGTTTGAAAATGTAGTAGTCTACCCCTTGGGAATTGATCTTCTTGAGTGGCATGTCCCTCTTCCGCTGCAGATGTATAGCAACTAAAGGGCATGAAATAAAACATTCTCAAGTTTAAGTTGTTTCCGGATCCAATTTCTATAAACGAAACTATTTAGGTATAAATTTAGTCTTAATAGATTAAATTTACTGATAGACTTAGTTTGGCCGACCTAAACGATGAGAGACTATATATTCAAAAGGCTCCTTTTACTTATTCCGACACTCTTTGGAATAACTCTCATTACGTTCTTTATAATCCAGCTCGCCCCGGGCAACCCTGTCGAGAGGAAATTGCAGCTAGATCAGGGGATTCAGGCCGAGGCAATCACACAGCAGATAGTAGAGGAAACAAGAAAACTCTACGGCTTAGATAAGCCGATATATGTCAGGTACTGGATCTGGGTAAAACAAATCGCAACTCTTGACTTCGGACGCTCATACAAAGACCACCGCCCGGTAATAAACAAGATAGCGGAAAGGATCCCAATCACCCTGACTCTTAATATAATCTCAATCATACTGATTTATTTAATAGCAATTCCAATAGGTGTATATTCAGCGGTAGCTCACGGGAGGTTCTCAGAGAGGGTCAGCACTTTTTTCCTTTTTATGCTCTATTCAATCCCGAGTTTCTGGATGGCAATGATCTTAATCTTTTTCCTTGGAGGGGGGGATTATTGGGATATATTCCCTGTATACGGCATCCTCTCTCCGGATGCTGAAAATTATCCGTTTTTTAAGAAGGCGCTTAATTTCCTATGGCACATCATACTTCCCGTGTTTTGCCTGACTTACGGCGGCCTGGCCTATCTCTCAAGGTTTCAAAAAGGAAGCCTTCTCGAAGTGCTGAGAGAGGATTTTGTAAGGACTGCAACGGCGAAAGGACTCCCAAGACATATAGTTATATTTAAACATGCTCTAAGAAATGCTCTAATTCCCATAATTACAATCCTCGCTGGTCTTCTTCCTGCAATGATAGGAGGAAGCGTTATTATTGAGAGTATTTTCTCTATCCCTGGAATTGGGCAGCTAGGGTTTGAGTCCGTACTTTCCCGTGATTATCCGGTAATTATGGGAATTGCTACTATCTCGGCAGTGCTTACTTTGATCGGAATATTGATCGCAGACCTTATCTATGTATTGGTAGATCCCAGAATAAGCTTCGAGGCCAAAAAGTGACCGAGATAAAGAGTGTTGGATACTGGGGCAGTGTTTGGAAGAAATTCAAAAAAGACAGACTGGCTATGTCAGCCTTAGTCATTATTCTTATCCTTTTCGGCACTGCAATATTTCAAAACTTTTTAGCCGGCAACAAGCCGATAGTGCTTAAGTATGATAACGAGTATTACTTTCCGGTTCTATTTAGATATAACGAATTTTTCGGGACCAATTACAAAGTCCTTGATAAAAATTTAAAGAAAGGGGACTTTGCGATTTTCCCGCCGGTCAGATACAGCCCGACTGAGAATGATTTATTATCAGTACTAATCCCTCCATCTAAGGAGCATTTGTTCGGAACGGATGATAGAGGAAGAGACGTATTAAGCCGAATGATACATGGAGCAAGGATTTCACTCTCCATTGGATTCGTAGCTGTGGGCATAGCTGCCGTGATTGGAATATTATTAGGCGGCATTGCAGGATATTATGGAGGCACAATTGATTTTATAGTCTCAAGGTTCTTTGAAGTCATGATGACCTTTCCGGTCTTCTTTTTAATCCTCACTATATTGGCTTTCAGAGATCCAAGCATATATAACATAATGATTGTTATAGGGGTTACAAGCTGGACCGGGATTGCTCGGCTGATAAGGGGGCAGTTTCTCCAGCTTAGAAAATTTGATTATGTAGACGCCGCTGTCGCACTTGGGGGAAACGACTGGAGAATTATGATGAAGCACATGCTTCCCAACTCGCTCGCTCCTGTTTTGGTAGATATCTCGTTCGGAATTGCAGGAGCAATATTGGTAGAATCGGGACTTAGTTTTTTAGGGTTCGGCGTACCTCCGCCTGAGCCTAGCTGGGGAGATATACTCTCACAGTCTCAGCGCTATGTGGATTTCGCATGGTGGCTTGTCCTATTTCCCGGTGCGGCTATATTTGTAACAGTGACCTCATTTAACCTCTTAGGAGAAGGATTTAGAAATGCAATCGACCCTAAATTTTTGGGAAGCGAATAAGAAAAAATGAATTACGCACTTCAGATAAAGGATTTAAGAATTTCCTTCGCATCGAATGGTAAGAGGGTAGAAGTTGTAAGCGGAGTATCCATTAACATACCCAAAGGCAAAATTGTTGGCGTTGTAGGAGAAAGCGGCTGTGGAAAAACTGTAACGGCCCTATCCGTGATGAGACTTATACCAGAGCCGCCCGGAAAAATTGATAGCGGAGAGATTATCTTTGACGGGGCTGATCTATTAAAATACGCAGATACAGACATGCGCTCTATAAGGGGAAACAGGATATCGATGATATTCCAGGAGCCCATCAGCTCGCTTAATCCCGTTTTTACAGTGGGCGATCAGATAGGCGAGGCATTAAGGACTCACCTCAATCTATCGAGAAAAGAAGAAAAGGAAAGAGTCTTAGAACTACTTAAACTCGTTGGAATACCAGCGCCCGAGAGAAGGATGAACAACTATCCTCATGAAATGAGCGGGGGGATGTCTCAGAGAGTGATGATAGCAATGGCGCTTTCGTGCAATCCTGAGGTGCTTATTGCCGACGAGCCGACAACGGCTCTTGACGTGACCATACAGGCAGGAATTCTCGAGCTGATAGAAGATTTGAGAGTAAGATTGGGTATGGCAGTCTTCTTAATTACACATGATCTTGGGATTATAGCAGAAGTTGCGGACGAATTTTATGTCATGTACGCAGGAAAAGTCGTTGAACAGGGTTTTACAGCCGATCTATTTAAAGAGCCTCATCACCCCTACACTGTTGGACTTCTAAACTCAATTCCGGACCTTCATGAGAATAAAGAAAAGTTAAATGCAATACCGGGAATGGTTCCTAGTCCGGATAATTTCCCGACTGGGTGCAGATTTCAGGACCGCTGTCCGCTTGTAATTGATAAATGCAGAACCGATGAGCCTCCTTTAGAAGAAATCGCCAATGCCCATAAAGCTGCTTGCTGGAGAGCTAGTGAAGTAAAATTAGAGAACTGATATGTCGATTAACGAACTAATTAAGATTGAAAATCTAAAGAAATATTTTCCGGTCAAATCCGGCGTCTTCTCAAGAGTTACAAACTTTGTAAAAGCTGTTGACGGGATAGACCTGTCTATTCACAAGGGGCAGACAATAGGACTAGTTGGAGAAAGCGGCTGCGGTAAAACCACCCTTGGCAAAACAATACTTAAACTCCTTGAGCCTACAGATGGGGAGATATTCTTTGAGAATAACGATATAACACACCTGTCCCCATCTAAAATGAGACCTTACAGAAGGGAAATGCAAATTGTATTTCAAGATCCTTACGGCTCTTTAAACCCTAGAATGAAAGTAGAAAGCATAGTATCTGAGGGACTCACTATACATAATATCTCGCAAGGGCAAGAGAGAAAAGATTTAGTACGCGATCTCTTAATCACAGTAGGACTCAGAGAAGACGCTCTTTCACGTTACCCTCATGAATTTAGCGGGGGTCAACGCCAAAGAATAGCCATCGCAAGAGCGATTGCTCTTAAGCCGAAGTTCATAGTTTGCGATGAACCTATATCCGCTCTCGATGTCTCGGTTCAAGCACAAATCATTAACCTCTTTATAGAACTTCAAGAGAAATTTAAGCTCTCATATCTTTTTATTTCTCATGATCTTAGAGTGGTAAGACATATAAGTGACAAAGTGGCTGTAATGTATTTAGGAAAAATTGTTGAGATGTCTCCTAGTAAAGAGCTATACAAAAACCCTCTTCACCCCTATACACGTATCTTGATTTCATCCGTGCCGATTGCCGATCCAAGTCGAAAAAGAAAGATTGTAGTACTAAAAGGAGATGTGCCTAGTCCAATTAACCCACCCTCAGGCTGCAGCTTTCACCCCCGTTGCCCGATAGCTGTCGAGAAGTGTAAAACAATTGAACCGGAACTTCGTGATGTTGGTGGGGAACACTTTGTTTCATGCCACCTGGCCTGAATATGAATCTTTTACTTGTAAATGAGCAATCTTGTATTATTATTAAATCCCATTAATTTTAACAGTACTATGATATCAACAGGCGCGATGAAACTACGTGTTTCTAATATTTCGGAAAGTGGCGTTCATATTAAAGCATTAGAAGAGCCCGAGTGGCTGGTAAATCTGCCCGAACTTTGCTCTGAAGGTGACGGTATTCGCTTTCTATCAAAAATCGGGATTGATTTGCAGGTGACAAGAGTACTTAAGGAAGTCACTGTTACTGGCAACGTGCACCTTTCAATACAAACTTCGTGTTCAAGATGCGTAGAGCCTGTTAGAATAGAGCTTAGCCCTTATGTAAGCCTTGTTCTTTCGCCTGCTGATAAAATTAGCGACGAAGATGATGACCTTGAACATGAGACTTATAGAGATGATGAAATAGATTTAAGCAATTATTTAATGGAGCAAATAGCAATTTCACTGCCGATAAAAGTAGTTTGTAATGAAGATTGCAAAGGCCTATGTACGATTTGTGGTACTAATTTAAATCAAGAAACTTGTACATGTGAAAGTGAAAAGGTTAATCCAAAATTTGCGATTTTAAAAAATTTAAAAATATGAGAAAAAAAAGGGAGAATTGAAAAATGGCACTTCCTAAAAGAAAACATTCCAGGTCCAGATCCAGAAAAAGAAGAACCCATTATAAATTAATCAAGCCGGGTATATCTATATGTCAGAATTGCGGTGAGCATAAACCACCACATAGAGCATGCCCGAGCTGCGGCTTCTACAAGGGAAGGACTTTCATTAAAGAGAAGCAAGAAGTAGAGTCATAATATATTTTCAACTAATTCAAGGATAAGATCACATGATTGCTTTTGTATTCCCGGGCCAGGGTTCCCAGTACGTGGGAATGGGCAAAGAGCTTTATGATGAGTTCGTTACAGCAAAAAACACGTTTGAAGAAGCAAACGATGTCTTAGGGTTCAATCTGGCAAAGCTATGCTTTGAAGGAGAGCAGAGCAAACTGTCATTAACTGCAAATGCTCAACCTGCTTTGTTAACTACAAGCATAGCGTGCTTAAGGGTTTTGGAAAACGAGACCTCGTTAAAACCAGACTTTGTCGCAGGACATAGTCTGGGTGAATACACAGCACTAGTTGCAAATGGTGCAATAAAGCTAAGAGATGCTGTTCATACAGTGAGAAAACGCGGCGAATTTATGCAAGAAGCAGTTCCGGTTGGCGTAGGGGCCATGGCCGCAGTTTTGGGACTTGATAAAGAGAGGGTAGAAGAGATTTGTGATCAAGTATCTCATAATGGCATGATTGCAAGTACGGCAAATCTTAACGCGCCCGGACAAACTGTAATTTCAGGAAACAAAGAAGCAGTAGAAGAGGCCTCTTCAGTTGCAAAATCAAATGGAGCTAAACGAGTTGTCCCTCTTGATGTAAGTGCACCTTTTCACTGTGAGTTGATGAAACCTGCAGCACAGAGATTATCAGGAGTGTTAGACAATGTAATTTTTACAGAAATGAATGTACCTCTAGTTGCAAATTGCACTGCATCAGTTACTAATGATTCTAGTAAAATAAAAGAACTCTTGATAAGACAGGTTACAAGTCCTGTAAGGTGGTTTGAATCTGTAGAGGCATTAAAAAATGCCGGATGCACAAACTTTATAGAAATAGGTCCAAAAAATGTTTTATCTGGATTAATAAAAAGGACATTATCTGATGTTTCCGTTAGTAACTTTGAGAATATATCACAACTGGAGTCGATGAAGAATGAATAAGCTTAAAGATAAAGTTGCTCTTGTTACCGGCGGTTCACGGGGAATTGGAAAGTCTATTGCAAAAAGGCTAGCATCCGAAGGCGCTATTGTTGTAATTAACTATAAGCAGAACGACTCTGCGGCAAATGAAACTAAAAAAGAAATTGAAGATGCGGGTGGTCAGGCAACAATATCCAAATTCGATGTATCTGACTTTGATACCGTTCATCAGGAAATCGATAAAATCATTGAAAAGTTCGGTGGTCTCCATATACTGATTAATAATGCAGGAATTACTCAAGATACCCTGCTCATGAGAATGAAAGAAGATGATTGGGATAGTGTAATCTCAATAAACTTAAAAGGAACTTTCAACTGCACTAGGGCAGTAACGCGCAATATGTTTAAACAACGTGAGGGAAGAATTATAAATCTCACTTCAGTAGTAGGCGAGATGGGCAACGCAGGTCAGACTAACTACGCTGCATCAAAAGCCGGCGTTATAGGATTTACAAAAGCCTGTGCAAGGGAAATGGCTCCCAGGGGCATCACTGTCAACGCAGTAAGCCCAGGGTTTATTAAAACTGATATTACAGATCAATTACCGGAAGATTTAAGACAAGATTATATTTCTAAAATACCGCTAAATAGATTCGGCACAACTGAAGATGTTGCGGGGGCAGTTGCTTTTCTGACCTCCGACGATGCTTCATATATCACTGGTGAAGTATTTAGAGTCAACGGCGGTATATATACTTAAAATTAAAGGAGGTGTTTATTATGGCTCAGGACCAAGAAATCCTCAGCAAAGTTAAGGCAATGGTTGCAAGTCAATTAGGAAAATCAGAAGATGAAATTACACTGGAGTCATCTTTTATCGAAGATCTGGGTGCTGATTCTCTCGACCTAGTTGAGCTAATAATGTCAATGGAAGATGAGTTTGATTTAGAGATCTCTGATGAAGACGCAGAAACAATTATCACGGTTCAAGATGCTATAAACTTTATCACGGAACGCAAAAAGCAATGAAAAGAAGGATTGCGGTCACGGGGATCGGGCTTATTACCCCCCTTGGAATCGGGACAAAAGAAACTTGGGATGCTGCTTGTGAGGGTCGTTCTGGAGTTAAAACTATAGAAAGGTTTAACCCTTCTGAGCATAAAACTAAAATAGCGGGTGAAATAACCAATTTTAATCCCGCGGATTTCATGAATCCCAAGCAAGCAATAAAAACCGACAGATTTATTCAATATGCGGTTTCCAGCACCAAACTTGCTCTTGAGGACGCCGGTCTTGAGATAACAGAAGAGCTATCCCCAAAAGTAGGCACAATAATAGGTACCGGAATAGGAGGAATGGAGACCTTTGTAAATACAGTATTAATAATGCAAGAAAGGGGTCCAGGTCGTCTATCTCCATTTTTCATACCGAATATCATTACTAATCTGGCAGCGGGTCACGTATCGATTATTTATAACGCAAAGGGTCCTAACTGCGCTATGACTACAGCATGCGCCGCAAGTTCTCATGCAATAGGGTATGCAACAATGGCAATAAAGAGGGGAGAGGCCGATGTAATGATCGCGGGGGGAACAGAGGCGCCTATCATTCCATTGACCATAGGTGGATTTAATGCAATGAGGGCTCTTTCGACTAACAATGATGATCCACAGGGCGCTTCTCGTCCGTTTGATAAGGATAGAGACGGATTTATTATTGCCGAAGGCTCAGGAATGTTAATTCTTGAAGAAATGAAATTTGCTAAAAAAAGAGGAGCCAAAATATACGCTGAAATACTAGGGTTTGGTATGAGCAGTGATGCTACTCATATAACCGCCCCTTCATTAGACGGTCCTGTGAGATGCATGCAGGGTGCGATTAGAGAAGCGAAAATAAACCCCGAAGAAATCGACTACATAAACGCACATGGAACTTCAACCCAATTAAACGACTCTAACGAAACCAATGCTATAAAAGAAGTCCTCGGCGAGAAAGCATATGATGTTCCTATTAGCTCAACCAAATCCATGACAGGTCATCTCCTGGGTGCTGCAGGCGGCGTGGAGGCCGCATTTAGTGTATTGGCAATAGACCGAGGCGTGCTCCTTCCGACAATTAATTATAATACCCCTGACCCAGAGTGTGATTTAGACTATGTCCCAAATGAAGCAAGGGATGCTAAGATAAATACCGTGCTTAGTAATTCCTTTGGATTCGGTGGGACAAACGGCACCCTAATCTTTAGAAAAGTCGATTAGTCTTCCTGTTCTAATTTACTTAAATAACCCGATTTTTATCCGCAAATATAGCCGAGACACCCTCTGTTTTAGCCTTATCTTCGATAATTTGGTTAGATTGAGAAAGAATGAGCATTAAATTAACTTGGCATATTCCAAAAACGCCTTGTTTTCTTGATTTGTGCTCATTTAATTGTAAAATTACGTGGATTACCTTCCGCTATATCTTTAAATTTATTTAAGGAGTTTTTATGAGTGAGATTAACAACAAATTGAATGCACTTTCTACGCTTAAAACACCCTCGGGCGAAGTGAAATACTATTCACTTAAAACGATTGAAAACGAGCATAGCACAGACTTTTCACGCCTGCCGGTATCTATACGCATTCTTCTTGAAAACGTAATACGAAACTATGACGGAACTGTTGTTAATGATAACCATGTAAAAGCTCTTGCAAACTGGAATCCTAATAATAAAGGGAGTCAGGAAATCCCTTATAACCCATCTAGGGTTATTCTTCAAGATTTCACCGGCGTCCCATGTGTTGTTGATTTGGCTGCTATGAGATCAGTTGTTAACAAACTTGGAGGCGATCCTAATAAAATCAATCCGATAGTACCTGTTGACTTGGTTATAGATCATTCGGTACAAGTCGATTATTTTAGAACAGAGAAGGCATTTACAATGAACGTTGAGCGTGAGTATGAACGAAACGGAGAAAGATATGCATTTTTAAGGTGGGCGCAAAAAGCGTTTGACAATTTTAGAGTTGTTCCCCCCGGAACGGGGATTGTACACCAGGTAAATCTTGAGAAACTTGCAAGCGTTGTATCTTCACGCAAGCAGGACGGGGAAACTATCGCCTTCCCCGATACTCTGGTTGGAACTGATTCGCACACAACCATGATAAACGCGCTCAGTGTCCTTGGATGGGGAGTAGGGGGTATTGAAGCTGAAGCCTGTATGTTGGGCAGGCCCTTGTACATGTTAGTGCCGGATGTAATTGGATTTAAGCTCCACGGAGAATTAGGAGAGGGAGTTACGGCAACTGATCTTGTACTTACTGTTACAGAAATGTTAAGAAAAAAAGGCGTTGTAGGTAAGTTTGTAGAATTCTACGGGCAAGGGTTAAGCCAGCTTGCGCTGTCTGACAAAGCCACCATTGCCAACATGGCCCCAGAATATGGCGCTACTATGGGATTTTTCCCAGTTGATATTGAAACACTACGTTATCTGGAAATAACCGGAAGAGATAAAAGCACTGTTGAATTAGTTGAAGCGTATACAAAGGAACAAGGTATTTTTAGAACTGATGATACACCCAACCCCATATTCACAGATACACTTGAACTGGATATATCCACGGTTGAACCTTCAATGGCGGGACCAAGTCGTCCTCAGGACAGGGTATCACTAAAGGAATTAAAGAATTCCTTTGAAAATGTACTAAAAGAAAAATCCGGAAACGGCGCTGATTTAGATAAAAAAGCTTATGTTCAGTTAAACGGACACTCATCTGAATTGGGTAACGGTTCTGTTGCTATTGCTGCAATAACGAGCTGTACAAATACATCAAACCCATCTGTTATGGTAGCTTCGGGACTTGTAGCTAGGAAAGCTGTACAAAAAGGGCTCACCGTTGATCCGACTGTTAAAACGAGTTTAGCCCCTGGCTCAAGAGTTGTCACGGACTACTTAGACGCAGCCGGACTTACAGAAGACCTGAACAAACTTGGTTTCGACCTAGTTGGATATGGGTGCACAACCTGTATCGGTAACAGCGGACCATTGGCACCTGCCATAGAAGAAGCAATTAAAGAAAACGATTTAACAGTAGCTGCTGTTTTAAGTGGCAATAGAAATTTTGAAGGCCGTATTCATCCTTTTGTTAAATTTTCCTACTTAGCCTCACCACCACTAGTCGTAGCATTTGCTCTTGCTGGAACTGTAGACATCGACATATATAACGAACCTTTAGGAACAGGATCAGACGGCAACCCGGTATTCTTGAAAGATATTTGGCCCACACAAGATGAAATAAAAGATATTGTTGATAGTGTTTTAAACCCAGAGATATTTAAGGCTCAGTACTCTCAAGTATTTGAAGGTGACGACACCTGGAAAAGTCTTGATACACCCGAGGGCAATTTATACGAATGGAATGACGACTCCACTTATATAAGAGAACCTAACTTCTTCGATGATTTCTCTTTAGAACTACCACAGAGAACCGACATACATGGGGCGCACGTGCTTGCAGTTCTGGGTCATTCAATTACAACTGACCATATTTCACCTGCGGGCGCTATACCAAAAGAAGGACCTGCCGGTAAATACTTGATATCCAAGGGAGTAGAACCAAGACAGTTCAACAGCTTTGGTTCCAGAAGAGGTAACCACGAAATTATGATAAGGGGCTCATTTGCAAACATACGTATTAAAAATCTTATGGTCGAAGGCTCTGAAGGGGGAGTAACAAGACACGTTCCAACAAATGAAGAACTTGCTATATACGATGCTTCAATTAGATATCAACAAGAAGGCGTTCCTCTCATTGTAATTGGTGGGAAAGAATACGGTACCGGAAGCTCACGTGACTGGGCAGCTAAAGGAACACTCCTATTAGGTGTAGGTGCTGTGATAGCTGAAAGCTTTGAGAGAATTCACAGGAGCAATCTTGTTGGAATGGGAGTTCTTCCACTTCAGTTTAAAGAGGGAGACAGCGCACAGTCATTAGGACTTACTGGATATGAAAAATTTGATATAGAAGGAATAGAAGAGGGACTAGCACCGGGAAAGGACATTTTGGTAAAAGTTATACCTCCTGGGGCAGAGGGATTCACATTTAACGTAATATGCCGTCTTGATAGCCCGGTTGAAGTCGAGTACTACAAGAACGGGGGCATTCTTCAGACGGTACTCAGACAAATGATCCAGAGCAAGTAATAATTCTTTAGGTATCAAATTATAAAGTCTTTATTTTGATCAATATTAACAAAAACGTGAGTATAAATTACGCATTTAATTCAAAAGAGGCCAATTTTATCGTTATTAGTTGAATTTTGATTTATTTTGTTTATATTTTCACACCAAAAATTAGAGAATGAAGCGAGGAGTTAAATAATGTCATCCGAACAACCCCAAGAGGGGAGCAAAATACAGATCGACAAAGAGAATGACTGTCTTATAGTTCCAGATAATCCGATAATACCATTCATTGAAGGCGACGGCATTGGGCCTGACATCTGGCGTGCTTCACAGATTGTATTTGACACTGCGATTGAGAAGGCATACGGCGGTCAGAAAAAAATAGTATGGCACGAAGTTCTAATAGGTGAGAAAGCCTTTGAAGAAACAGGTGAATGGTTACCAGATGTAACAATAGAGCGCCTTAAGGAATATGTAGTTTCAATAAAAGGTCCTCTTACTACCCCTATTGGGGGTGGTATCAGGAGTTTAAACGTAGCATTAAGACAGATTCTTGACCTCTATGCATGTGTACGCCCCATTAAATATATAAAAGGCACGCCGTCTCCGGTTAAAAGGCCTCAAGATATGGACATGATAATATTCAGGGAAAATACTGAAGACGTTTACGCGGGGATCGAATGGCAGAGCGGAACCAAGGAAGCCTATGAGATCAGAAATTACCTGATTGAGAAATATGGTGTATTTATCAGAGAACTTTCAGGTATCGGTATTAAACCTATCAGTCCGCTAGGAACAAAAAGACTCGT
>SMWY01000107.1 GCA_004356555.1 Candidatus Dadabacteria bacterium | reverse complement strand
GGCTGCCGGAGTCGGGAGTAGAAGTTGTATTGGAAATATATACTCATATGAAAGATAGCGGTATAGAGCTATTCGGCTTCCTGACGAAGGATGAAAAAACAGTTTTTACTATATTAATTGGAGTCTCGGGCGTAGGTCCTAAAGTAGCTACAAATATCCTCTCAAATATATCGCCTTCGGAGTTCGCAACCGCAATTACATCTGGAGATCTTGCGAAGAGAAAGATTGCGGGTATAGGGCCGAAAATGTCGTCAAGGCTAACTACTGAGCTAAAAGATAAAGTTCTTACATTTCAACCCTCTTCGGAAATACAGAGCAAGTCAGGTATTGTAGGAGATGTGATATCGGCTCTAATGAACCTGGGCTATAAAAGGCCAGAGATTGATGAGCGAATATCTGAGCTTGAAGAAATTACATCGAACCAAAGCAATCTCGAAGTAGCATTAAGGGAGTGTCTAAAAATTATGAGAAAGGGATAATTACTTTCTCAGGATAATGTAATGGAAAAAAGGATTGTAACGGGCATAAACCAGGACGAAGATAAACTCTTTGATATAAACCTCAGGCCTGCGCGTCTGTCTGAATATTTGGGTCAAACTAAGATAAAAGAGAAGGTCAGTATTTTTATTGAAGCGGCTAAGCGCAGGAAAGAGGCTCTGGACCACGTCCTTCTTTACGGACCGCCCGGATTAGGCAAAACTACACTTGCCCACATTGTTGCCAAAGAGCTCGGGGTTAGGATCTACGCCACTTCAGGACCTGTGGTTGAACGCATAGGCGACCTGGCTTCAATGCTCACAAATCTAAACGAAAGAGACGTTTTATTCATAGATGAAATTCACCGCTTAAACCGCATAGTCGAGGAATATCTATATTCTGCCATGGAAGATTTCAAAATAGATATTATGATAGGCGAGGGCCCAACTGCAAAATCCATGAAGATTAGTATTAACCATTTCACACTTATTGGCGCCACTACTCGTACCGGATTATTAACCTCACCCCTTAGGTCTAGATTCGGTGTCGATTTAAGGCTGGACTATTACTCTTCTGAAGAGATTAACGAAATATTGGAGCGCTCGGCCAACATTCTTGGAGTGAAATTAACAAGGGAAGGGGCGTTAGAGCTTTCAGGTCGTGCAAGAGGGACTCCCAGGGTTGCAAACAGGATTTTAAAAAGGGTTAGAGATTATGCTGAGGTTAAAGCGGATGGTGTAATAGATTTGGATGTAGCGGGATCAGCCCTTGAGATGCTGGAGGTTGACTCCTTGGGTCTGGACGGTTTGGACCGTGCCATACTTGAGGCAATAATAGAAAAGTTTAACGGCGGCCCTGTAGGAATTGATACGCTTTCGGCTGCCGTCAGTGAAGAGAAGGATACAATTGAATATGTTTATGAGCCGTTTTTATTGAGACTAGGTCTTATAGTGAAAACTCCACGTGGACGGGCCGCTACCCCCATTGCCTACGATCATCTAAACATAGACCCCCCTAAAATGGAAAAGGGTCTTTTCAATACATAACCTGCTTATTTCTTCATAGGGATTTCCCTAATAAATTCATCCCAATGTGACTCAGTAATTGTGTCTATTTCTTTTCTCGGAGCTTTGTATCCGCCTTCTCCTGGAAAGAGTCCGTTATATACCTCATCTCTTAACTCAAGCCACTGATCTACAGCCTCGTAATTCTTAAACACAACTACTGTTTTGTACGTCCAGTGGGGCTCTAGAGTGTGGAGCCTTTGTGAATAGAGCTTATATTCACCAACTATTATTCCCCTCTTCTGCATCTCGCTCCAAAAAGGGTATAATTTCTCTCTATTGACCTCTAAGAATTTCTCCGAGTTCTCAGGCTTGACTACGTAAAAGCTCTCCTCTATGATCAATTTATATCTATCTTCTAAAGAATAAGCGGTAGTGAGGCTTGAAAATAGAACGCTTATTACCAGAATTGATTGAATAATTTTTTGCATATAGCACCTCCGAAATATAGTTCAGGATATTCTTTTTATCTCATGACCGCACTATTATACATCTCATAACAAGAATCTAACAGGTTCATTGCAATAAGACTAAATATATTATTGCTTTTGAGTTATATGTATGGAAAACTTTAGATCAAGTCTTAGATACAGTTCTTATGAATATAAAATCAGACACATTAGTTTCTGATCAAGTCCAAAATCTAACTTATCAGCAGGTTAATATAAAATGACAAACTGGATATATTTTGTGTTACAGATTCCACCTGGTTCTGAAGCAGAGCAAATCAAGATACTAAGCCTCGTTACCCAGGCTGGCCCTGTTGTAAAAGCTGTGCTTTTGATACTTCTTTTAATGTCAGTAATTTCCTGGGCAATTATTTTTTCGAAATATTTTGTTTTGAGAAAGGAAACGAGAAGGTCTGAAAAGTTCTTAGAGCTTTATGGTGCGAGCGGCAATTTTGGCAACCTTTATACCTCTACAAAACATATGGGTGGGCCGATAGCCGAAGTGTTTAGGGCTGGTTACACCGAGATACTCAAGATTAGAAAAACCAGATCGGGCGGTACAGCTCAAAATCCGGAGCCGAGAAGCAGCCTGGAAATGATTGATACGCAACTCGGGGTTGTAGAGCTTGTAGAAAGAGCATTGAAAAGAACCATGTCATCAGAAACATCAAGACTTGAGAGTTCCTTAACATTTCTGGCAACGACAGGTAGCTCCGCTCCCTTTATTGGTCTCTTTGGAACTGTGTGGGGAATTATGACTTCATTTATAGGGCTTGCTGGAAGCCAAGGAGTGCCTACTCTGCAGGCTGTTGCTCCCGGTATTGCCGAAGCGCTTGTTGCTACGGCAGTTGGCTTGGCTGCGGCTATACCGGCCGTAATTGGATATAACTATTTTTTAAGCAGAGTAAAGAAAATAGATGTAGATATGGAGAATTTTTCTTCAGAATTTTTAAATATTGTAGATAGATATGTTAAAAAGGTATAATGAGCTATAAATGGGAATGCAGACAAATAACGGCGGTAGACATACGGTCTTATCAGAGATCAACGTTACACCTTTTGTAGATGTAATGCTTGTTCTTTTGGTCATATTTATGGTTACAACTCCGATACTATATCAAGGTGTCAATGTTAATTTGCCCAAAACTGATTCCCGGCCGATGCCTGCCTTGGACCGTGAAGGTAAAGTTGTGGTGACGCTTAATTCAGATGGAGTAATCTTCATAGAAAAAGAGGAGTATTCTCTCTCTGACCTCAGGATCGAAATCAGGAGACTCATGTCAGAAAAAGGCAAAGATGTTAGAGAGGAAAATGTATTCCTTAGAGCTGATAGGAGTGTTCCTTACGGCACTGTTGTTGAAGTAATGTCCGAGATTAGAAATGCGGGTGTAACCAAGCTAGGCCTTATTACAGAACCTGTTCCAAAAAAATAATTAGAGGCCAACGGGGAAATGAAACCATCTAAAAAAGACTCTTCTAAAGGCTTGGGGATGTTCTTCTCAATAGCACTGCACGTTGGTATTGTAGTGCTGATTCTCTATTGGGGATTTAGTGGAACTTCTCAGTACAGCAATACTCCGGGTCCTATACAGGTTTCTCTTTCCGGTTTAGAGACAGGTGGCGCGGGAGGTGCAAATCAACCCCCACCAGTTAAGAAACCCGTAGTAAAACCTAAACCGCCCGAGTTGGAAGAAGTTGAAGAAAAAGAAGAAGTGAAGCCACCACCTCCTCAGAAGAAGGAACCTGAGAAAAAAGAGGAGGTGAAAGAGAAGGAAAAACCTAAGGAGAAGGAAAAACCCGAAGAGAAAGTAGTAAAGAAAGAGCCTGAGAAAAAAGAAGTCATTCCTCTAGAAACGAAAAAAGAAGAGAAAAAGGCAGAAAAACCTAAAAAAGAAGAGAAGAAAGAGGTCGCTCAAAAACCTAAACCTACCCCCACCCCTAAACCAAAACCTACCAAAAAGCCGGCTAAGAAAAAGGATTTTGATAAGGAAAAAGATAGAATATTAAAAGATATTCGAAGACAAAAGGTGCTTAACGAACTTAAAAAAGATAAATCATATACAGAAGAACCTCCGGAACAAATAGATGAGGAGATTGGGGAAGAACAGAGACTTGCGATGGCGGATGATATAAAGAGAGGTAATGAACCGGAGTCAGAAGGAAATGCGGCTCGGAGTTCAAGCGGCGGCTCTTCAATAAGTCCTGTGATCATTCAATTATATGGCAGTCAGCTCCATAGAAAAATAAGCCGCAACTGGAAAATTCCCCCGGGTGTTCCGACTGATGGAAGTCTTGCGGCATTAATATCTTTTAAAGTTGACGGAAATGGAAGGGTTCATAATGTAAGAGTTAAGGAGTCATCGGGCAATTCCTCTTTTGATGAATATTGTATTAAAGCAATTAATAGATCTGCCCCACTTCCTCCACCTCCATATGAACTTGCAGAGGAAGCTAAGAATAACGGTGTAGAACTTATATTCAGAAATGATCCTTAATAATTAGAATTCTGAGGCTGTTTGTATATTTTTGTTAAGTGTAGATTATTCTTGGAGAAAAAATGAATCTCATTCTCGTACGTCACGGAGAAACCGACTGGAACAGGATAGGCAGGTGTCAGGGAATAGCAGACATAGCCTTAAATGAAAATGGGAAAAAGCAGGCAAAAGAATTAGCCGAATCGCTTAAAGATCACGATATCAAGGCAGTTTATTCAAGTAATCTGAAAAGGGCGTACGAAACTGCTCAAGAAATAGCAAAGCATCATAACCTTTCAGTACAAGTGGACCCCGACCTTCAGGAAATGAACCAGGGGGATCTAGAGGGGCTTAGCTTTCCTGAAATTAGAGAGAGGTATGTAGAAATTCTTAAGCAATGGAGGGAAAGTCCCGAAACGCTGAGGCTTCCCAACGGGGAGACGCTAACTGAAGTGCAGGATAGAGCATGGGACGCCTTTGAAAAGGTTCTCAATCTTCATCTTGGGGAAACGGTTGTTGCAGTAAGCCATAACCATACTATTATTACTTTGCTGTGCAAGATTACGGGAGTGGGATTAAAGGGCTTTAGAGATTTCAATATACATGCTACCTCTAAAAATGTTATAGTCTCAGAAGACGGTCTTATTAGGGTTCAGGTCTTAAATGATGTTTCACATCTTTCTCCAATGGAATCTGTCCCTCCTTTTGAGTCTCAATAGAGATGTTCTGAAAAATGTATTCCAGTTTAAATGGTTGGTTATTTAGCATAGGCCCATTTCTTGTAACATGAAAAATTATCTGGTGTAATTCCATACAAATATGAAAGAAGACATTCAAAAAGTAGTTTCTAAGTCAGTCGAACGCATTGCAAAAAATATCAACATTCCAGATTTATCGGTTGATGTAGAAGTGGGGATGCCCAAAAGAAAAGAGTTTGGCGACTTTTCTGTAAATACAGCTATGGTAATTGCCAACAAAATCGGCAAAAACCCTCGTGAAGTGGCTGAGCTAATTATTGAGAACCTTCCTCCGGAGAAAGAACTGCTATTTAAAAAAGTAGAGATTGCGGGCGCCGGATTCATTAATTTTTATGTAAAAGAAGAGGCGATTGTAAGTAAGCTTAGAGAAATTGAGGACAGTGGGAAGAAATTCGGAACAAGCAGCTTAGGGAAAGGAGAGAAAATTCTTGTGGAATTCGTTAGCGCAAACCCTACAGGTTTTCTTCATATAGGTCATGCCCGAAACGCTGTTGTTGGAGACGCAGTGTCCAGAATACTGCTTGCATCGGGCTACGATGTAGTTAAAGAATTCTACATCAACGACGCCGGAAGACAGATGAATCTTTTAGGCGAGTCGGTATTTGCAAGGTATAAAGAATTCTTTGGTCACAGTGAGGAATTGCCCGAGGACGGATATAAAGGCGAATATGTTAAGGAAATTGCCTCTCAAATTAAAGCTGAAAAAGGAGATACCCTCTTTGATTTTTCTCAGGACGAATCAGCCGAGTACTGCAGGGAATTCGCCAAGGGTGTGTTACTAGACGAAATAAAAAAAGATTTGGCCGATATTAATGTAATTTTTGATGAATGGTATAGCGAGAAAGAAAATATTCACGGCACTAATGAACAGTCGGATAATAGTAAGCTTGATCAAATTAAAGATCTCCTAAATAGCAAAGGCGTGCTTGAGGAAAGAGAGGGAGCGCTATGGTTTAGGGCAACTGAATTCGGAGACACTCAGGATTGGGTTCTTATTAAGAGCGATGGAAGCCCGACTTATTTTCTAGCCGATATTGCTTATCATTACGATAAATTCAAGCGAGGATTCAAGAGCATTATTAATGTCTGGGGCGCCGACCACCACGGGCATGTGGCCCGTCTCAAAGCGGCATTAAGGTCATTGG
>SMWY01000106.1 GCA_004356555.1 Candidatus Dadabacteria bacterium | reverse complement strand
CAGATCCCGATGCCGCAGTTGAGTTAGTAAAAAATGTAGAAAAAGAATGGGGACGGATAGACGCACTAATAAACTGCGCAGGTCCATATCACAGGGTAAATATACTTAAGGAAACCCCCGAGGGCTGGAACAGCATGTTTGATAATAATCTGCACCCGGTGTTTTACTTGAGCCAGGCGGTAGCCCCAGGGATGAAGGAGCGGCGATGGGGACGTATTATTAGCTTCAGCATGGCAAATGCGGATAAAATGATTGCTCAGACGGAGGTTACGGCTCATTACATCGCAAAAGCCGGCGTGCTTATGCTTACAAGGGCACTTGCCAGACAGCTTGCGCCTGACGGGATTACGGTAAACGCCATTTCGCCCGGGTTTGTGAACTCCGGAAGCGCATCCGAAGAAGAGTTGCAAGCAATGGTAAAGAGAATTCCGGCTGGCTACATAGGCAGCACTAAGGATGCCGTTGACGCTGCATTATACCTCTTATCAGACGACTCACGTTACGTAAACGGCGCAAACATACATTTGAGCGGCGGCTGGGGTCTTTAGCGCGGGGAGCCCCCGCTGGCATAAATTCTTATTTTGAATCTAAGTTAAAGGTCTGCGAATTAACATGATGAAGTTATTGAGCTATAAATCCCCCTTTTAATTTCATTATAGCAAACTTTCATTTTTAGATAACAATCGTAGAGGTTTCAAATTACATCGTCCGAACACTCACTTGATCGCGTTCGTTCCCTTTTTTCTAAGGGGGAAATTGGTAAGATAAAAAATCTATATTCTGACAATCCTCGTTTATATATATCTATTATGTTTAGTTTATTGTGTTGGCATAGTTTCAATGTCTTAGTTATACTGGATTCCCGCTATGAATATAAAACTACTTAAGACACTTTGCGAAACGCCCGGGCTTCCCGGGGCGGAAGGTCCGGTCAAGAAAATAATAAAAAAGGAGTTCGGAAAACTTACCAAAGAAGTAAGTGAAGACGCGCTGGGCAATATTATCGCCCACATTCCGGGAAAAGGTCCGAAGCTCGTTCTGGACGCCCACACAGATGAAGTGGGATTTATGGTTAACCATATTGATAAAAGGGGTTTCGTGCGCGTTACCCCGCTTGGCGGAATGGACCCAAGAGTGTTTTACGGACAAAGACTGATTATCTATGGCAAAAAGCCGCTAGTTGGTATGGTAGGAGCTATACCTCCCCATATTAGTAAGGGTACCAACAATAAAGAGGTTCCAGAGATAGAAGACTGCGTCGTGGATTTAGGTCTCTCTGCCGATAAAGTTCATAAGCTCGTTAGTGTTGGTGATGTAGTATCGTTTTATCCCCCGTTTGAAGAGACAGAGGACGCTTTTATCTCTAAGGCAATTGATGACAGGGTCGGATTATTTGTCATGCTCGAAGCTTTAAGAAAAAAGCCTAAACTGGGCTGCGACCTCTATCTTACGGCTACAGTTCAAGAGGAAGTGGGCTTAAGAGGAGCTCGGGTTATAGTGCCTGTGGTCGAGCCTGATTTTGTAATAGCCCTTGAGGGTACTGTTGCCATGGACCTTCCGGGGATTACTGAGTATAAGACGCTTGCCAATGTGGAGAAAGGACCTGAGATAAGGCTTTCGGACAGATTTTTAGTAGCCCACAGACCGTTTAGTTACTTTTTAATGGATATAGCTAAGAAAAAGAAAATACCCTATCAAGTTACGGTTAAAAAAGCCGGCAGCACTAACGCTACTGCTATGCAGGTTACTGGGAAAGGAAGCAGAGCTGCGGTTGTATCCGTTCCTACGCGCTATCTGCACAGCCCAAGCTGTCTAGCTTATAAATCTGATATTGAAGAGACGATAAAACTCATTTACCATATTATTGAGAGAATAAAAGATTTTAAGATAAAATAAGCTTCTATTTTTCTTAGCTTGCAATATGGGAAATAAAGCGTTTTCAATCTTCATTCTTCTTTTGTTTGCTATCCTTATTAGCTCTGAAATAAGTAGTTCAGACGTTTATAAAAACACTTCGGATAATAAAGCTGTCCAGGTTCTTGAACTCAGCGACGCCAGGCATATTCTCCTTAATTATCATAAAGATTCCCAAAATATTGATAGATCAATTGAAATTATAGAAGGCATCTTAATAGAACAGCCCGAAAATATAGAAGCCTTAAACTTCCTCTCAAGAGTATGGCTTACCTATGGCTACGCCAAAGCACGAACCAGAGATGATATGATTATGGCTTTTGATAGCGGTGTAAAAGTGGCTCAAAAGGCGCTTGAGGTTGCGCCGAATAATGCGGATGCTCATTTTTTCTATGTTGCAAACCTTGCTTCTTTAGGGGATGCGAAAGGAATGTTTAGCTCTCTCTTTATGCTTCCCAAGATAAGAAGAGAGCTGGATTTGATTCTGGAGCTCGATCCAAATCATGCTTATGCTCTGGGAATGAACGGAGCCTTGTATCTATTTCTGCCCGGCATTCTGGGTGGTGATGTTGGGATATCAGAGATTTATATGAGAAGAGCGCTCAGCTTAAATCCACATATGTCGTCTGCTAAGCTCTACTTGGCAATGAACCTAAGGAAACAAAAAAGGTATGACGAAGCGATTGAGGTATTGTTTGACCTTGTAAGGGATAAAGAGCCTGCTTTTTATCCGGATTGGTATTTGAATAGAAAGTACGCCATCTTCCTTATATCTCGTATAAGACAAGAAAAAAGATAATCATTTTACTTTTTGGTACATGCTCTATAATTTATAATACTGTCAAATAAAATAGGGTATAAAATAGGCACATGTATATAGATGAACTTTTACTTACTTTTGAGAAAGCTGTATCAAACTTCCCTGAGCTAAATAATGGAGAGGTACTGGATTTACTAAGGGCGAGTATCGTAGCTAAAAAGTATGATCTTCAGGACGAAGGACTTATTGAAGCCGTACTCAGGGAAGATAAAAAAGATCTGATCGAATCATTTGAAGAGTCTTTTGAAAAAAGACTTGAGGATTTAGACGAAGATGTTGCTATATCAGAATTACTTAAGAGGGATGATATAAAAAAAGAGGCGATAAAAATATTTATCACCTCTTTAGAACATTTGATCGATTATTATTATAATAATATAATCGGTAAGCACTTCTCAAGCACTTAACCAATTATTATTTTCTTTTACTCATTGGAATATATTTTTTGTTTTTATCACCAAGATATACCTGCCTTGGACGGGCAATCCTTCTTTCAGGATCAAGGAGAAGTTCTTTCCATTGAGCAAGCCATCCTGGAGTACGCCCTATAGCAAATAGTACCGTGAACATTTCAGGCGGAATACCCATGCTCTGATAAATCAACCCGGAATAAAAGTCTACATTCGGATAAAGCTTACGTTTTACGAAGTAATCGTCTTCAAGAGCAATTCTTTCAAGCTCAAGAGCTATATCCAAGTGTGGGTTTTTACCTGTTACCTGAAATACGTCATGAGCGATGCCTTTGATTATCTTTGCTCTTGGGTCATAGGATTTATACACTCTGTGTCCAAATCCCATAAGTCTGAATTCGCCGTTTTTGACTGCTTTGATTGCTTTTGGAATATTATTTTTGGATCCGATCTCAGCTAACATTTTAAGAACTCCTTCGTTGGCTCCGCCGTGCAAAGGGCCGTATAAAGCCGCGATAGCCGCTGCTGTAGTAGAATAAGGATCGGGATGTGAGCTGCCCACATTACGCATCGCGCTCGCGCTGCAGTTCTGCTCATGATCGGCGTGCAGGATAAATAGCACATCGATTGCTTTTTCAATAACAGGGTTCGGCTTATATTTAAGCTCAGTCATTTTATATAGCATGTTAAGGAAATTACCAGTATAGCTTAAGTCGTTATCAGGATATGCATATGGTAAACCCATTGAGTGTCTAAAAGCGAATGCCGCTAGAGTCGGCATCTTGGCTATTAGTCTGTGGATCTGAACTTTTCTTATATCCTCGTTGAAGATATCTTTTGATTCCGGATAGAATGTGGATAAAGCCGCAACAGTGCCCATCAACATTCCCATTGGATGAGCGTCATATCTGAAACCGTCCATGAACTTCTTTATGTTCTCATGAATCATCGTGTGGTTCATGATATTATCTTCGAAAGTTTTAAACTCTTTCTTATTGGGCAGCTTTCCGTTTAGTAACAAATATGAAACCTCAAGAAAGTTACTTTTCTTAGCGAGAACGTCTATAGGGTAGCCGCGGTACATCAGCTCTCCTTTGTCGCCGTCGATGAAAGTAACCCTGCTTGTACAGGAAGCGGTGTTGCTATATGCAGGATCATAACTCATCATACCAAAGTCGTCTTTCTTGACCTTGATTTGTCTCAGATCCATAGCCCTGATTGTGTCGTTTTCTATAGGGATTTCATAATTCTTCCCTGTCCTATTATCCGTTATGCTTAAGGTATTATTAGCCTTAGACTTAGCCACTATATTTCCTCCTTCTTACAGTTTAATTCCTGCAAATCAATATTTGAATTTGCTCGATTTTTAAATTTTACTACTAGGATTAAGGTTCGAAGAAACCCCATTTGGAAAATTCGAACCACAAAACTGTACCTAAACTCTCAATTTTTTCAAATTTTTAGAAAAAAATTAATCAGCACTTTTAATTGAGTACGATTGATCATTTATTTGTAGAAAGAGTTTAAGAAATATACTAAATCAATTTAATGGGCATAGGGGTGAAGCATCCGATAAATATCAGTAATGACAACAGAGCTAAAATTCTCCTCCCCATATCAAGCTTTGTATCTTCATACATCGTCGGTGGATGCTTAGTCCCCATCAGGATAAGCAGCACAGCCCATAGAATCCAGCCAGGCCAACCCTCGAGTAGTGGGAGACTTTGAGAAAACCAGTTAAAACCACTTCCAAATAAGTCGTTTCCAACCCCAATTAGAACTTCAGTCCCTATGCCGAAGATAACAAGAACAGTAATCATGGCTAGGGAGATATAGCGATGATATTTTTTAGAAAATAATGCATAGGTTATATGCCCGCCGTCAAGTTGCCCTGAAGGAATTAAATTAAGTGCAGTTACAAATAGTCCGACCCACCCGGCAAATGCTACGGGGTGAAGAAAAAGGTCATATCCTTGCGGCATGGGGCCGTAGAAAATATCTGAAAAAAGACGCATTATCAAAGGAGTCCCTAATACAAGTCCACCTTCTGCCGCGTGCTCAGACATGTCTACTATGGTCGATAACTTTATCCCTATTATTAACACCGGGACTGTGGCTACAATGCCGGCAAGCGGACCCGCGATTCCGATATCGAACAGAGCTCTTTTTGTGGATATAGGAGATTTTATTTTTATAAATGCCCCGAATGTCCCTATGGGAGAGATAAATGGAGGGGCAGGAATAAAATACGGGGGAGTAATATCAACACCATACTTTTTCCCGTAGTAATAATGTCCCATCTCATGTGATCCCAGTATGAATAAAAGTGCAAATGAGAAGGATAGCGCGCTTATTATGTCTCCGCCAAAGGAAAGCCCTGTTATAAAAGTTGTGGCAACTGTTAGGAGGAATAGAATGATGTGGATTTTTGTGAGTTTCATCGGCAGGGTGTAAAAAATACCTAAATACTTATAAAAGGAAAGGTGCTATTGTTGTGAAGTTAATTACTCTATCTCTATGAGTGCGGGGTCAATTGATTCAAGGGCTTCAACTATATACCTTTCGATATCGGATTTCTTTCGAATATTTAAAATCTTATGGCGTATGGTAATTAATAAATTTTTATCTGTTCGTTTACAGAGATAACGGATAGATGGTACGTTGGAGGGAGATATGCTGAGCTGATTATAGCCCAGCGATATTAAGCTCAGAGCACCCGAAGGGGTGCCTGCCATCTCGCCGCATACTGAAACGTCCATTCCCAGATATTGAGATTTGATATAAATATCATCTAACAGCCTTAGCACGGCAGGATGGAATCCTGAATATAAATGTCCCACCATGTTTGAATTTCTATCTACAGCAAGTAGGTATTGGATCAGGTCGTTAGTCCCTATTGAGATAAAATCGACCATATCATTATAATCATCCAGCTGATATATCATGGCTGGAACTTCCATCATTACTCCAAGCTCGGGCACATCCCCTGACGAAAGCCCTACTTCTTTGGAGAGGTCTTCTATAATATCTTTTGCCGTTTCCACTTCCCATAGGTTTGTGATCATAGGTAGCATAATCTTGAATTTAAAGCCCTTTTTAGCAGCTAAAAGAATAGCCTTTATCTGGTCCTTAAATAATTCGAGATATTCCATAGAGAACCTGATTGCTCTTAGTCCTAGGAGCGGGTTCTCTTCTTTGGGAAAATCAAAGTACGGGAGGAGTTTGTCGGCGCCTATATCGAGGGTTCTCACTGTAACGTAGCCCTCAAAATTCTCTGCCAACCCTTTATATATCGATACCTGCTCCCTCACTTTAGGCCATTTCTTATATTGAGTAAACGCAAATTCCGTCCTGAATAATCCAACGTCCTTTATCCCGTAGTGTTTAGCCGCCTGTACATCAATAGGAAACCCTATATTAGCCGTGAGTTTGATGCCTAGGCTTTTCTCGCCCGACTCATCCTTCCATTCTTTCTCAATGCCCTCACGTACTTTAATTATCTTAGCATAGGTATTTTTGTATTCTGAGATAAGGCTCTCATCGGGGTTTGAGAATATAAAACCCGTTTTTCCGTCAACTATTAGCTTTTCGCCGGGCCTGATTAGATTGCATATGTTATCAATACCAACCACTGCGGGAATACCAAGAGACTTGGCGATAATTATGGCATGGGAAGTCTCGCCCCCCTTCTCTATTACTACTGCAGAGACATTATTCTTAAAGAGCATCGAGACAAATGAGGGGCCGATGTCTTTAGCTATAAGGATTGAACCCTGCTCGGGTTCTGCGGAGGGTTGATGGCCGTTACTTCGCTTTAGAAGGTTATGCAAAATTCTCTCCCCGATATCACGCAAATCCTGGGCTTTTTCGCGTAAGTATTTGTCGCTAAGACTTTCAAACCGCTCTGCTATATCTTCTATTGCCTCTACGACAGCGAGCTCTGCAGAAATATTTCTTTCTTCTAATTTTTCAAACATAGTGTTTCGAAGAGTTTGACCCTGAATTACTAATAAGTGGGCTCTAAATATCTCAATTTCGGCTTTAGATAGCAAAGCTTCTGAGTCCAGGGTTTGAATTAGCTTCTCAATATCGGCTTCCACATCGGAGAGGGCTTGCAGGATTCTTTCTTTTTCAACTACAGGATCTGATTCTTCTGATTCATCACTACTAATCTGCTGGAAAAGCCCACGGAAAAGGAATACGTTCCCTATAGCAATCCCACTTGAGACGCCTTTTCCTTGATAAGTTCTTGTCTTGTGTTTTACAATTGAGGGGGTTCTCAACCTTTCTAGTCTGTCGGCCACCTCAAGAAGACCGGCTAAGCGGGAAGCTATAATCTCAAATAGTATTTCCTCTGCTGGGTTTATAATTCTTTTCTCTTTAGTTTGCCCTACCAGCACTCCAATACACTTGTTTTGAAGTATTATGGGTACTCCTATATAGCTCTCATATTCCTCTTCGCCTATTTCTGGGAAATATTTATAATTGGAATGTTCTGATGCCGGCATCACGGTGAGCGATCTTGATGTCTCAAACACAAGCCCAGTTAATCCCTCATTGGGTTTAAGACTAATGGGATCCTTTTGTGGATTTACCGAAAGCCCCTTGGTGGATCTCAAGAATAATTGTTTATGTTCCTCATCCCATATGTATACCGATACAACATCAAAATGAAGGGAGCTCGCAATTTTGCTTACAACCTTTTTTAAGATTCTGTTTAATCCCGTTGATTTATTTACTAAATCGCTTATTTCCTGGACGATTTTGAGGTGAAAATCCGCCCTATCAATTAATTTTCCGGTACTCATATTTAGAATCTGTTACCCAAACCTTTATGAGTTAAGAACTGATTACTATTATATCAATTCTTCTCGTTTGCTATATATTTATTAACCATTTATACCGCTCCACTATATATTACCGGATGTTGGTAAATTAGGATAATTATTTAATCACTGTAGTTTATATACAATATACAATGTGATGGTAAGATTTGGTATAATTTTTGCTTTAGTATTAGTTTGAACTTATTAGTCTTAGTTTTAACTTATTGATTTTAGGATTTGCCAACCTATTTTTGTATTAATTTGTATTAAAAGGATAAAGGAATTATGGCTCCAGATGAAAGTAATAGTAAACAGATAAGAATTGCGGTAATCGGTTCGGGACCTGCAGGTTTCTATGCCTGCGAGCATCTATTTAAGAAGAAGGAATATGATTTTTCGATAGATATGTTCGATAGACTCCCTACCCCGTACGGTCTTGTACGCTCTGGGGTGGCTCCGGATCATCAGAAAATAAAGTCAGTTACTAGGGTCTATGATAAGATTGCCTCTAACGAGAATTTTCGGTTTTTTGGCTTAGTGGAATATGGAAAGCACATAACGATGGAGGATTTAAAAAAGCATTATCATATCGTTGTATTCGCCACCGGCGCTCAAACGGACAGGAAGATGAATATTCCGGGAGAAGATTTAGAGGGTAGTCATACTGCGACAGAATTTGTTGGATGGTATAACGGTCATCCCGATTACAGGGACTACAACTTTGACCTTACACAAGAGAGAGTTGCCATTGTGGGTGTGGGAAATGTTGCTGTGGATGTAGCGCGGATACTTTGCAGAACAGAAGAGGAATTAATGCAAACGGATATTGCAGATTATGCACTTGAGGTGCTTAAGAAAAGCCGTGTTAAAGAGGTCTTTTTGTTAGGCCGTAGGGGACCTGCGCAGGCAGCGTTTACTAACCCTGAGGTGAGAGAGCTTGGGAAATTAGACGATGCTCATGCAATTACACGCCCTGATGAAGTTGAACTTGATGAATTTACGAAGGAATTACTCGAAAAACAAGAGGACCGTTCTGCAGTTAAGAAGATTGAGATTCTGAGTTCATACTCAGAAGACATAGAGTTTGAAAAGTCCCGAAAACTTCACATACGTTTCTTGGTTTCACCAGTAGAAATTTTGGGTAATAAAGAGGGTAAAGTAAAAGCCCTGAAACTTGTAAAGAATGAACTTTATAAGACTGAGGACGGAAGCCTGAGACCAAAAGCCACGGATGAGTTTGAAGAACTTCCAGTGGGTCTGGTCTTCCGCTCTATAGGCTACCAGGGAGTTCCATTGCCAGATGTTCCTTTCCATGATAAGTGGGGGGTTATACATAATGAAAAGGGGCGCGTTTTGGATCCTGAAACTAGAGAACCTGTTCAGGGACTTTACTCAACGGGGTGGATTAAACGGGGTCCCACAGGTGTCATCGGTACAAATAAGCAGGACTCTGGTGAGACAGTAGGGTGCATAACGGAAGATATAGAAGCAGGGAATTTACTGTCACCGGAAACCCCTCACCCAGATCGCATTTTAGAATTAATACGAGAGAGACAGCCCGATCATTTTACATATGAAGATTGGCTCCGTCTTAATGAGCTTGAAATCTCTAAGGGACAAAAAGAAGGCCGCCCACGTGTAAAATATACAAGTATTGAAGAAATGTTAGATGCGATAAGAAACGACGATGAAGCGGCTAATGACAGTTAGTATGTTTACGCTTATATTTTAGGTGTTAGAGTGAGTCTTCTTCTTAGAGGATCGACTTTTTGAACGAGGAGTTTTATGTCCCTACTCTCCTCCAAATTCACTTTTGAACTCAGAGATACAGGAACCTCAAAGAGATAATCGGGAAGATAAACATTTGCCCTGGCATCATTTATTGAGGTTATAATTCCGTGAATTTCTTTTCCTTGAAGTTTTTCTAAGTGTTTATAGACCCAGTACCTTTCTCTATTCCTTTCTACCATTTTTTTGTCTCTAATTCCGATTTCTATTCTAGGATAAAGATTTTCAAGCTCGTCTTCGGTGTAGCAATGATCCTCCTTTTGTAATTCAGATACAATCTGTCTTTGGATAAGGAGGTCGACGTAACGTCTTATAGGGGATGTTGCCTGGGCGTAAACGTCTATGCCGAGTGATAAGTGAGGTCCTGGGTCAAGTCCGACTCTAGGAGCCCTTAGATACTTGACTACATGAATGGCATATAAAGGGTCGTTTTCATCATATGATCTGGCGTCTTCTGAAATCGCCTCGGGCTGTGATCTGAATATTCCGGGAACCTTGTTATCTTTTAAAAATTTCCCTGCCATTCTATTCATAAGTATCATGAATTCGGAATTAGTCTTGTGAGCTACAGAATTCATATGATTTTTCTCAATTGTAATATTTGAATCCTCATCAATCCTGATTTTGAGCTGCGGGAGTTGAATTATGAGCGCTCCAGCTTGAAGCCTCTTTTCTCTTAACTTTTCTGCAATTTGTTTAAATTTGGTCCCAATAGCATCGGCATCGAAATATTTAGAGGCTTTTGAGTAGCTTATGTTTTCTCTAACCAGGATTTTGGAATTGGTAAATCTATAGTTCTTGATATTTAAATTGTCATCAAATTGGACGAGTAAAGAAAGAGCCTTCCTCTCTGTACCTTTTATAAGACTGAGCCTTTCTTTTATTAACTCAGCTGGAAACATATGGATGTGATTCTCTGGCAGGTATATTGTCTCGCCCCGCTTAAGTGCTTCATCGTCCATGGGGCTCCATTTAGGAACATATGCTGCAACATTTGCTATGTGGATCCCAAGGGTAGTCCCCTCGTCTGTTTCTTCTATTGAAATAGCGTCGTCTATGTCCTGGGTGTTTTCATCGTCAACAGAAAATACTTCAAGACGTGTCAGGTCTTCAAGACCTTCATCTGAAAATGGTTCTTCAAGTATTTGCTTTACTTCTTCATTTACTTTTTTGGGGAAATCTTCAGTAATAGAAAATCTTTTAATTAAGGGGTCTTCATCTACTTGCCATGAGCCTGTTTTTATTAAGAATTCGATGGCGCCTTCTACATCTTTGATTCCTATTTCAGACAAAAACGATTTTGCCTCTCCCGCTCTATTGAATTTATCCACATGGATTACATAACTCTTTATGAGATCTATGTACTCTTGAGGGTCAAAATTTCCTTTCGGTCTCTCACTGGTATTGCTTATAAGATGTTTAGCCCAAAGAAGCGCCTGTCTACGCTCTTCTTGTTTTTTGATCTCGGCCTCTTTTTTGGCAATGAGTTCTTTAACTTCAGAGGCTTCTCTGACATAATAACCCTCCACTCCTCTTTTAAAGTAGATATCATTCTTATCAATAGCCCAGAATAAAAGTAAAATCTCTTTGTTTATAACATTACTATCTCCAAAATAGAGTTCCACAAGATCATTAAACATGATCTCTCTCTCTTCACCCCCAACACATTCCCATATGGTCTCTAGATCAACTTTCTCTTTTCCTTCTTCGAGACTTCTTCTAATTTCCCTTAATTTAAGCTTTCTTTCTGGCTGTGTGAAATTTCCTTCGATTATGATTCCTGAATTGTAAGCAATTTTTTCGAGATCAATTGATACATCTTTCCCTTCCTCAGAGAATATGTTTGCCTTATCACCTATTGCATTTGAAAATATTCCAAAAGAAGGTTCTTTTCGTTTCCTGAATAAAATGAGTTCGTTAGCTTTGGGTATTTTTTTGGTCATTGGCTATAAGTATTTATTAATTTGATGAAGTTTTAAAGACCCCAGAGCAACTATTTTAACACAGGATCAAAATGTTTCATTCATAAGGGATAAATCATCCGGATTGTTTCCTAAATCGAGTTAATTCTTCCAATAAGCAGTCTCTAGATTTTATTGGATCATTATCCTCGCAATATACGAGATAAAACTTACCGCTAATTGTACTTTTTGTGCCCGAATATTCTATAAACTCTTCAGTCGTCGTGATTTTGTCTCTAAAATGATTGTACTTTCTTTTT
>SMWY01000105.1 GCA_004356555.1 Candidatus Dadabacteria bacterium | reverse complement strand
ATACTTCCGGAATATACTATCGGAGGGAAATCATCTTTATTTAAGTTTTGGAATCTATGTATATGTCCGAGAGCTACATAGTTAAAAGCTCCATTATTTAGCTCGCTAACCGGAACAATAGGATCGGAGATTGTAATAGTATCTATCTCCGTACCCGATAACTTAGCATTCCTGACAGAAAGGTGCCCCAAGAAAATTGCAGGGTTTGAGTTATCTGTTTTACTGGACAAATCACGAATAATGGCAATTAATCTCTTTTCAATTTCTATCTGTATTTCTTGAGTACTTAAGGATTTATATTCATCTTTTGAAACGAGGCCGCTTCTGCCTGCCCAGGGAAGGCACGCAATTTGAACTTGCCCGTTTTCAGTATCTAAAATGTGAAGTCCGGGTTTTCTGACTATGGTCACACTCTCTATGTCGAGTGCAGGGAAAATTTCAACCGCTGAAGCCTTTCCTCTGGCTGATGGGTAATCGTGGTTGCCGAGCACCATTACTACTTTGGTCCTAGATTCCTCAACCAAATTCACGACTCTTCTAGCGAACTCTATCTCTTCTGTCGGATGAGGGTTTTCTCTGTGAAAAATATCACCTGCAATAAGAACCAGATCTACCGACTCTTTTAGGGCATAATCGAACACAAAGTCCAAAGATTTGACGATGTCCTCTAACCTTGTATTTTTACCCGTAGCAGGGTTTATCTTTCCGTGCGTTTGAAGTCCGATATGAATATCGGAAAGGTGGATAAACTTTATCTTCCTCAAATAGAGCCCGGTCTTCTAAGTTATTTTTTCATGCTAAAAGACTACACTTAATTAATGTGCAGTAAGTATTTCAGAAGCCTTTTTAGTCGCAGCCCCGAAATCAAACTTATAACCTAGCTGATTTAGCACACTTTCAATAGCAGCTATGATCGATAAAGTGTCGGTTTTACCAATATCTCCAATATGAGAGATTCTGAATATTTTTCCTTTGGCCTGATCTTGACCTCCGGCAACTGTTATTCCAAATTCATCACGAAGCCCTGCGATAACTTTGGCGGCTCCTATTTCCGGGGGCGCTATAACTGTTGTAAGCGCAGAGCTAGGGGTATCCTGTACAAAAAGCTCAAGACCTATGGCTTTCATCGCCTCCCTTGTTGCAAGCGCAAGCCTGGCATGGCGTTTGTGCATATTTTCCCTGCCCTCTGCTGTAAATCTTTTTAGAACAGCTGCAAGTCCAACTATAAGAGTTACTGCAGGTGTGAAGGTTGTGGTGTTCTTTTCCGCATTCTTGAGAGCCGGCTTAAAGTCAAAATAGAACTTAGGTAGATTAGAACTTTCATAAAACTTCCAGGCCTTCTCGCTCATAGCCGCAAATGACAATCCGGGAGGAAGCATAAAAGCTTTTTGTGAACCGCCCACCAGAACATCTATGCCCCAGTTATCAAACTCAATTTCAAACACTCCAACTCCAGTTATACCATCCACAATTTGAATAATGCCATCTCTTTTATTTGTAATTTCAGCGATCTCTTTAATGGGGTGCTTAACACCTGTTGAAGTTTCACTGGCTTGAGTGAGAACTGCTTTTATAGAAGGATCGTCGTTAAGAGCTTTTTCAATATCGGCTGGATCAACCTCTTTCCCCCATTCAACCATAATTTCTTGGACTTCGACACCGTAAGCGCGGCATATCTTTCCCCATCTCTCGCCAAACTTGCCGCTGTTTACAACTAAAACTTTGTCACCTGTTGAAAGAGTATTCGCAACAGATGCTTCCATGGCCCCAGTTCCCGAAGCGGCTAGAATAAAAACCTCTTGTTTAGTATCATATATATATTTTAGTCCTTCTCTTACTTCTGCAAAAATTTCCTCAAACTCAGCTGTCCTGTGATGGATAATGGGCTTTGCCATCTCAATTAATACTTCGCTAGGGACAGGTACCGGTCCTGGTGTAAAAACATACTTTTTCACTTTAGATTCTCCTTATAGCAATTAAAATGTATTTAATTTGACATACTTACCACAAACTAACAAATATTTATAAATGCAAATAGTTATGCAGCAAAAATGATTAAATTTAAGCTATTTGTATTAAACTGTATCCTTTTTTAGCAGTGAAAATTTGTATAGAAAATTTATATGAATCTACCCAAAACTCCGTATAATTCAACCCGGTTTGCTTTTACCACGCAAAAATTTATATTACTTGTTTATTAGCCGGAGGTAACTAATTCATGATAGGTAACAGCAAAGAACTGATCCAAGACCTTAAGAAGAGACTTGCAATAATCGGAGACTTTCTTTGACCTGCCTAAAAAGGAATCCCGATTAAAAGAGTTAGAAGAAATAACAGGCAAACCCGAGTTTTGGGACAACGCCGATAAAGCTCAAGAAACACTTAAAGAACAGGGGCAGATTAAAAACACTATTGATGAATGGAAAACCTTATCGTCTGATCTTGAAGATCTAGAAGTATTAGAAGAGCTGTCCCTAGAAGAAGGTGATGAGGAGTCTTCAATAGAAGTAAAGGGACAATTATCCGAGATCGAGATAAAAGTAGAAAATCTCGAATTTAAACGGATTCTTGGGGAGCCTGATGACGCGAGTAACGCAATTGTCTCCATCAACGCTGGAGCCGGCGGGACTGAAGCCCAGGACTGGGCCGAGATACTTTTAAGAATGTATCTAAGATACGCTGAAAGAAACGGTTTCAAATCAGAAATAGTAGAGTATCAGGAAGGAGACGAAGCGGGTCTTAAAAGTACAACGTTCCTCGTAAACGGTGATTACTCATTTGGATATTTAAAAGCCGAGAGCGGAGTGCACCGTTTAGTTAGAATTTCTCCTTTTGACTCTAACAAAAGAAGGCATACCTCCTTTGCATCAGTCTTCGTTTCACCTCAGATTGACGATAGCATAGAGGTGAACATCGACGAGAAAGATTTAAGGATAGACACTTACCGAGCAAGCGGAGCCGGCGGACAGCACGTAAATAAAACAGATTCCGCGATAAGAATCACTCACGCTCCATCAGGCATTGTAGTTAGCTGCCAAAATGAGCGCTCACAACGTCAAAATAAGGAAACGGCAATGAAAATCCTCCGTGCAAGGCTATATGAGCTTGAAAGAGAAAAGCAGAGGGAAAAACTTGCCGAGCTTAATTCAACTAAAAAAGAAATCGGTTGGGGTAGTCAAATTCGCTCCTACGTGCTACATCCATACAGGATGATAAAAGACCACAGAACCGATTTTGAAACCGGAAATGTAGACTCTGTACTCGACGGAGACTTAAGTGAGTTTATCAAAAGTTATTTGCTCTATTCATCAGATCAGAAAACAAGCTAATATAACGCTATATATAGTCTCAGTTCTTTGATTCTTTAAGCATGGTGGTATATTTACCACACTACATACTGGAGACTTTTCAATCTGAATATAGCTTGATCTACCAGTTCGGAGGACATGAATCTTGATAATCGGAATCATAGCCAAAAACAACATAGAAGAACCCTTTGAAATCACAAAAAAACTTTCCAACTGGCTTAAAAAAAGGGGCGTGGACGTATATGTTGAAAAAGAGCTGGGCAAGAAAATTCGTCACCCAAATTCTATAGACCGGAGAGAGATCCCCAAGCTTGTCGACGTAATTCTGGTGTTCGGAGGAGACGGTACTTTTTTGGGAGTGGCGAGAGAGGCATGTAAATACGGCACCCCTATTTTGGGAATTAACCTGGGCGGTTTAGGTTTTCTAACAGAGGTTACGATTGACGAACTCTATCCTATGATGGAGAGGATTATCGACGGCGATTACGAAGTTGAAGACAGGCAGATGTTAATCACTTCGATCCGTCGAGGGAAAAAGAATATAGGAACGTATGAGGTATTAAATGATGTGGTTATTAATAAGGGTGCTCTCGCAAGAATAATTGATCTTGCAATATATATAGAAGACTCACACGTTACCACCTACAAAGCGGACGGCATCATTCTTGCAACTCCTACCGGCTCAACCGCCTATTCTCTATCTGCAGGCGGACCGATCGTACATCCAGGAATACCTGTAACAATTATTACCCCTATCTGCCCCCATACTCTTACAAACAGACCACTTGTTGTATCAAGCAAAATGAAGGTGGAGATCAAAGTAACTACTCAAGAGCCGGACACTTACCTAACTCTCGACGGACAAATAGGGGTAAGGCTAAAGACTGGGGACCTAATTGAAGTAAAAAGAACCGATACTTCTGTCAAGCTGATCAAATCTCCGTTCAGAGATTTCTTTAGCATTCTCAAGACAAAACTGATGTGGGGAGAGAGGTATGGCAAGATCGACGGATGAGCAGTTTTTACACGACTGGGTAATTAGGAAAGTACAGGAAAAATACTCTAAACTCTACAGTGAAGTGCACATAAACCCGGGTGGAGATAAAAATTATGAATATAATGGGAGCTACCCGGATATTGTGGTTGTAAACTATGGCCAGACTGTGCAGATAGTAGAAGTAGAAACCAGGGAAACAATAAATAATGAAAGAGCAACTAAATGGAAAGAAATGTCTGAGCTGGGAGTAAAATTGTCACTATTAGTACCAAAAGAAATGCAGAAAGCCGCAAGGGATATTTGTTGGAAAAACGGGCTTGTAGCGAAAGTAAATATAGGTTCTTTTGATGTGAATTTAAATATTTAACGCTACGGCTTCTTGCAGTTTTTGAGAAATCTTTTACTTTTATAGCCACTTGAAAAGCTGAAATCTTTACCTTAGACCCAGCCGGTTAGTATTAATATTATGGAAACGGGGATTCTATCCCCCAGCTTGCGAACATGTTTAATCTTTGATACTCTTTTCTCGGATTTGCGGAGGTAGTGTAAATGTCCACTCTCGAAAAAGTTGATCCTGAAATAGCCCAGGTCATTAGATCTGAAGTAGAACGCCAAGAGTATAAGCTCGAACTTATAGCATCTGAAAATTATGTTAGTGAAGCAGTACTTGAGGCCTCCGGATCCGTACTCACTAACAAATATGCAGAAGGGCTGCCCGGCAAAAGATACTACGGCGGATGTGAATTTGTAGACATTGCGGAAGACCTGGCTCGAGATAGAGCAAAAGAACTCTTTGGATGTGACGCTGTTAATGTTCAGCCACACTCGGGTTCTCAGGCAAATATGGCGGTATACTTTGCCGCTATACAACCCGGGGACACCGTATTGGGAATGAATCTTGCACATGGGGGCCATTTGACGCACGGGAGTCCGGTAAATTTCTCAGGAAGGCTTTTTAACATAGTTCCATACGGGGTTACGGAAGACACCAGCTTAATAGATTATGATGAAGTTAAGAAACTTGCACATGAGCACAGCCCGAAGCTAATAGTAGTAGGCTGGAGCGCGTATCCGAGGGACATTGATTTCTCGAAGTTCAGAGAAATAGCTGATGAATGTGGCGCCTTACTTATGGCTGACATTGCTCATCCGGCAGGGCTCGTAGTGGCAGGACTTTATTCAGACCCTATCCCTCACTGCGACTATGTCACAACTACTACTCATAAGACACTAAGAGGCCCAAGAGGCGGTATGATTATGATGAAAGAAGAACATGCCAAAAAAGTAAATAGCAGGGTCTTTCCAGGCTCGCAAGGCGGACCATTAATGCATGCTATCGCAGCAAAAGCAGTGGCGTTCAAAGAGGCTCTAACGCCTGAGTTTATAGAATATCAAAATCAAATAGT
>SMWY01000104.1 GCA_004356555.1 Candidatus Dadabacteria bacterium | reverse complement strand
CACGAGGTGCGCACGGTTCTATCTCAGATTTTAATTGTTAACTTACCCTAAACGGATCCCTTTTTGGCCCGCTTTTGCAGGGTTGCCCTTTTTCCGGCGTCGAGCTCCATCTTGCGTAGTCTCATGCTCTTGGTAGTGATCTCAACAAGTTCATCCTCGGCAATGAACTCTATTGCCTGATCTAGTGACAATGGTCTGGGTGGTCTTAAAACAACAGTCGCCTCAGAAGTGGAGCTTCTCATATTTGTGAGCTTCTTCTCTTTTGTTATATTGACAGTAAGATCACCATTTCGGTTCCTCTCACCAATCATCATCCCCGCATAAACCTGGGTGCCGACTTCAACAAAAAGCTCGCCCCTGTCAACCATAGCGAGGCTTGCATAGGTCGTTATTTTACCCGAACGGTCTGAGACCAGGGCACCTGTTGATCTTTGCGGGATAGGCCCGTACCAGGGCTCATAACCTTCAAATAGTGTATTCATTACTCCAGACCCCTTCGTATCAATCAGGAACTGGCTTCTGAAACCAATAAGCCCCCTTGAGGTTATAACAAATTCAATGTCCACCCGCCCGTTCCCAACGTTATGAAGATTCACCATACGCCCCTTTCTCTTGGCGACATTCTCTGTAATTACTCCCACGTATTGTTCAGGTACGTCAATAAAAATGCGTTCAACCGGCTCTGTAACTCTGCCGTTTTCTTCCTTAGTTATTACCGTGGGCTTTGAGACCATAAACTCATAGCCCTCACGTCTCATAGTTTCAATGAGAACTGCCATTTGAAGTTCTCCGCGCCCCGCTACCTCAAACGCATCTGCTCTATCTGTATCTTTAACCTGGATAGCTACGTTTCCAAGCTTTTCCCTGTCCAGTCTCTCTCTTATTTGGCGGGAGGTTAAGAATTTTCCCTCCTTCCCGGCAAAGGGACCACTGTTGACATAGAAAACCATAGATATCGTAGGCTCATCGACCTTTATACGCTCAAGTGGTACAGGATTTTCGATACTAGAGATCGTATCTCCAATTAGAACATTCTCTTCCCCGGCAATAGCGATAATATCGCCTGCTTCTACTTTCTCAACCTGTATTTTCTGAAGCCCTGAGTACGTATATAAAACGGAAATTTTTATTCTAGATACTGAGTCATCTTCACCACATAGTGCGTAACTGCGGTTAGACTCAAGCTCTCCGCACATCATTCGTCCTATAGCGAGCCTTCCGACATAATTATCGTAATCCAGATTTGTAATTAAAAACTGTGTAATAGAGCCGTCTCCAACTTCAGGACCGGGAATTGAGGATACTATCTGGTCGAAAAGAGGGGTCAATTTGTTTGATGAATCATCGATTTCATTGTGAGCCGCACCAATTTTCGCATTTGTGTATATGATAGGAAATTCTATCTGCTCCTCATTTGCGTCAAGCTCGATGAATAGATCATACACTTCGTCTATTACTTCATTTGGACGGGCATCTGGTCTATCGATCTTGTTAATTACTAGTATGATAGGAAGTTTCTTATCCAGGGCTTTTTGTACAACAAAACGTGTTTGAGGTAAAGGCCCTTCGCTTGCATCAACGAGAAGTAGAACGCCATCAACCATATTTAAGCTTCGCTCAACTTCTCCGCCAAAATCCGCATGCCCCGGGGTGTCGACAATGTTAATTTTTATGTCATTGTAGAGAATTGCAGTGTTTTTAGCTGTAATAGTTATTCCGCGCTCTTTCTCTAGATCCAGCGAGTCCATTACCCTCTCTTCAACGTGCTGGTGTTCATGGAACACCCCGCTCTGATGAAGCATAGCGTCAACAAGGGTGGTTTTACCGTGGTCAACATGAGCTATAATCGCTATGTTTCTGATATTATCCTTTCTCATATAAATATATTCCTCTCCTTAATAAAGGAAATCTTTAAGCTTCATGGATCTAGTATGGAGTTAACTATAGATTAAGTACAAATGTGCTTACTATCCCAGACGCTAAAATCTTCTACAAACTACCCTAATAATCCAGACTCTAGAACGAAAATCAAACTATATTGTTAATAAGTATGGATTAGAAACTTGGGTTAGATATTATTAGATATGTATTAAGAGTTAAACGGACTGCCGCTTTTAATTGATTCAATCTTTTCTCTAATAGCCTGCACTCTCTTTTTAGATTCTTGTAGCTTCTGTGCTTCAATCTTGTAGAAATTTTTAAGAGGGACTAGAGAATCAGTAACTTGCAAACTTATCCCCTCAAAGTCGCGCTCTAATTGTGAGCTAACACTAGATGTAAGCTCCTCAATAAGCGCGTCCATCTTATGATTAAACTCCTTCATAGCATCCCTTCTCTTTTTTGGGAGTATTGCAAACGCTGTGGCCATTACTGCAATCGTTGCCAATATGCCAGTAATATCCACGATGAATGAAGAAAAGGCAGAAACCACGGCGGCGCCAATCGCAAGTGAGCCCACCTGAACACCTAATACCGAAGCTACCGCCCCCCTTGCAGAATCCACAAGATTACCGCCAAGCACTGCAGGGTCAATACTTTTCCTATTTACCTCAAGCTCTGACCTCACAGTATCTATGAGCCTTGTCCTGTCATATGTAAAACCCGAGCTCATACTTGGCGCCTCAGACTTTATTGAGCTATTGTAAAAATCAATTGTGCTATCGAGCAGCGTCCTGGCCGATTTCTCTGTCCATGTAACCATTGAATCAAGATCCTTCTCAAGCTCAGCCACTGTCTGGCGGGAAACCTTGTACTCAAACTCCTTAGCTATCTTTTGCTTGCTTATCAGTTTAAATATATTTTGGAACCTAATAAGATCATCTATAAATTGGACCCCTCTTGTTTTAAATTCCAGAAGTCTGCTTCTAATCCTCTCGGTAAACTGTGATGAATTCCCAATAATTTCATCCTTCATTCCGTCCAGTTTTCTCTGGAAATCTGCAAGTTTTTCGGTGTCTTGAGATATTTTATCAAGATTAGAATCAATAGCCTTTTCAGTCTCAGAGCAGAGGCTTAAGGCAAGCTCTGAAGAGCTTTCAATCTTCATCCTAATTCGCTCTTCTTCACCAAGAGTTTTAAATATATACTCCTCAAGCTTCTCAAAACCGCTCTTTGTATAAAGTCCGGGGTCCGAGCTTGATTTAGCTTGTCTTGCCTGCATCGCTGACACAGGAATAACGTAGGGTTTAAACTGAAATGTGCGCTCGAGCTCACTTGCCGTGTGTGCTACAAGCTGGTTGAGCTCCTCCTCATCCTTGGCTATATCAATCTTATTTAGAACAAAGACTATATTTTTAAGCCACTCTTCCTTAATAAACTCAATGAGCTTAGCTTCGCTTCCGGTTACCGCACGCTCAGCTCCTATGGTAAAAAATACAATGTCCGCTTTAGGTATATACTCCTCTGTAATTTTTTGGTGCTGTTCGATAGTTACATTGGTCCCGGGAGTATCAACCAGAAGGATTCCTTTAAGCCTGTCTTCGGGAATAGAAATAAAACGGCTGCCGTTTTCTATCGATTCTGCTTTTTGATCACCGTATCTCATTACCGTTATCTCGTCTGTTGTGGGAGTAATCCCTTCGGGCAGAATGTCTTGTTCAAGAAGAGTATTTATAATAGAGGACTTTCCGGTACTAAATTCCCCTATAAAAACAATTGAAAATAAATTCTCTAAATTCTCTATAACCGTGATTAGCTTATTTTTAAGATCTTCGTCTGGAAGTATCTCTATTTCAGCTAAAAGAGATGTAAGCAATAGCTTTTCTTCGAGAATTATTTTTGTGTATTTTTCGTTTAGTATTTGCATAACCTACTCGTATCTCATCAATTATAACCAAGATAGCAAATAAAAAGTATCCGGATAAGTGAAAACATAGGACTTGTTTTATTTATCCTATGTATGAATAATACATCCTTGTAAATGAATTATGGTACAGTAAACTCAGTAGTATTAAATGAAAAAGGTAATGAAAGCAGAAATAAAAAACTTAGTACATAGAATGTTAATTTTTAATATTGGATTTATTGCTTTCCTGATACTATTTTGCTCATTCGGTATAAATAACAACTATTGGGCTCATGCCTCGGGATCTAAACAGATGAAACATTCAAACAGGTTAAAAAATGAAAAAAGCCCCTATTTGCTTCAGCATGCTGACAATCCCGTAGATTGGTACCCCTGGGGAGAGGAGGCATTTGAGAAAGCCCGGAAAGAGAATAAACCCATATTACTTTCCATTGGATATTCCACATGTCATTGGTGTCACGTAATGGAGCACGAATCGTTTGAGGACGAAGAGGTGGCAAAACTTATGAACGAAACCTTCGTTTCTATTAAAGTCGACCGTGAAGAAAGGCCCGATATTGATAACATATATATGACTGTGTGTCAGATGCTCTCTAAGAGGGGATGTGGCTGGCCGTTAAATATTTTTATGACGCCTGACAAAAAACCCTTTTTTGCAGCAACATATATACCTAAGGAAAGTCGATATGGAAGGGCTGGAATGATGGAGCTTCTGCCAAAAATAAAAGTTGCCTGGGAAAAAGATAATGTGAACATTCTCAATTCTGCAGAAAACATTACAGCTGCACTTAAGAAAGCAACAGATGTTTCTCAGGGTGCAAAGGGTAAAGATCTGTCCACAAAAACCCTAGATACCGCTTACAGCCAGCTCCTTAGAAACTTTGATGAGGAAAACGGCGGTTTTGGCAGATCTCCAAAGTTTCCAACCCCGCATAACCACCTGTTCTTACTCCGCTACTGGAAGCGCACTGGGGATCAACAGGCTCTAAATATGGTTGAAAAAACACTTAACGAAATGCGTCTAGGAGGCGTGTATGACCATGTTGGATTCGGTTTTCACCGTTATTCCACAGACCCAAGCTGGCTTTTACCTCATTTTGAAAAGATGCTTTATGATCAGGCAATGCTGGCTATGGCATACACTGAGACTTACCAGGCTACGGGCAAGAAAGAATATGAAAATACTGCGCGTGAGATATTTACTTATGTGCTTAGAGATATGACATCCCCTAAAGGAGGGTTTTATTCTGCAGAAGATGCAGATAGCGAAGGGGAAGAGGGGAAATTTTACGTCTGGACAGAAGAGGAATTAAAAGAGACCTTAGGCGATAAAGATGCCCAAATAATGATTGCAACATTTAATACAAGTAAATCAGGCAATTTCAAAGAAGAAGCAGGGGGACACAAAACCAACTCTAATATACTACATCTTAACAAGCCCCTTAGTGAGATTGCTTCCTCATACGAGCTTAGCGAAGAAGAATTTAATAAGAGAGTAGAGAAGTCCAGAGTCAGATTGTTTAATGAACGTGAAAAAAGGATACACCCATATAAAGACGACAAGATTCTTACTGACTGGAACGGCCTCATGATAGTGGCACTTTCAAAAGCGGGGAGAGTTTTCAATGAACCTATTTATACTGATGCTGCGAGACGTGCTGCTGATTTCATATTAAAAGATATGCGTAACGATCAGGGGAAACTACTTCACAGATATAGAGAAGGGGAAGCGGGGATTACAGCCAACATAGATGATTATGCATTTTTTATTTGGGGACTCCTTGAGTTATATGAGAGTACTTT
>SMWY01000103.1 GCA_004356555.1 Candidatus Dadabacteria bacterium | reverse complement strand
GTATCATGTGCTTAAGAATTAGGCACTTATTTTCAACCCTATTAATGTAATGCCCTATTATTATTGATTGAAATGATATCCTTTAAGTGGTATGTTCTTTGCAACTATTAATGGGAAGGAGGAAAATCCCATGAAAAAAGTAGAAGCTATTATTAAACCGTTTAAACTAGATGATGTTAAAGAATCCTTAAAAGAAATCGGGATTCAGGGTCTTACTGTTACTGAAGTTAAAGGTTTTGGAAGGCAAAAGGGACATACTGAGCTTTATAGGGGTGCTGAGTATGTAATAGATTTCTTGCCTAAGATAAAGCTTGATATTGTAGTATCCGACGACATGGTAACCAAGGTCATCGATGCTATAATTGATAGCGCCAAAACTGGGAAAATAGGAGACGGTAAGATATTCGTCCTGCCTATGGAAGAAGTAATCAGGATAAGAACGGGTGAAAGAGGTGATGACGCCCTATAAGCCAAGAACTCGACTATGGAAGGAGGACATTCTAAATAATGCCCACAACAAAAAAGACCAAAAGCAAAGGAGGACCAGTTAGTATGTTTCCAAAAAAGCCCGCAGATGTAGTAAAAATGATTAAAGATAATGATGTCCTTATTGTAGATTTCAGATTTCTAGACTTCATAGGAATGTGGCAGCATTTCAGTATTTCAGTAAATGGATTTGAGGTATCTATGTTTGAGGAGGGATTAGGTTTTGACGGTTCAAGTATTAGGGGATGGCAATCAATTAATTCTAGCGACATGCTTGTTATTCCTGATGCAACAACAGCAAGGATCGACCCGTTTTTAAATATCCCTACAGTTGCTCTAATTTGTGACATCGTCGATCCCATCACACGTGAGCCTTATTCACGTGACCCACGCAATATCTCGAAGAAAGCCCTGGCCTACCTAAAGAGTACTGGAACCGGAGATACAGCATACTTCGGACCTGAGCTTGAGTTCTTTATTCTAGACGACGTAAGGTACGACCAAACACCTAATTCTGGGTACTATTTTGTAGATTCCGTAGAGGGAATTTGGAATTCGGGAGCGGACGAAAATCCTAACCTCGGTTACAAACCCCGTCACAAAGAAGGATATTTCCCAACTCCGCCAACAGACTCATTTCAGGACTTACGTTCTGAAATGGTAGTGGAGCTCGAGAAACTAGGAATTTCCATTGAGGCACACCATCACGAAGTTGCTACCGCGGGACAAGCGGAAATTGATATGAGGTTTGCTCCACTTGTAACCATGGGTGATCAGATGATGTGGTATAAGTATGTGTGCAGAAATGTAGCCAAAAAGCACGGCAAAACAGTTACTTTTATGCCTAAGCCGATTTTTGATGATAACGGCTCAGGAATGCACGTACATCAATCAATATGGAAGAAAAACAAACCGTTATTCGCCGGAAACGGTTATGCAGGAATGAGCGATATGGCAATGCATTATATCGGTGGAATATTAAAGCACGCTGGGGCACTTTGTGCATTCACTAATCCGACTACTAATTCTTATAGAAGACTCGTTCCGGGATTTGAAGCTCCGGTTACCCTTGCTTATTCAGCTAGAAATAGAAGTGCGGCTGTAAGAATCCCGATGTACTCACCAAGCCCGAAAGCAAAGAGACTTGAGGTTAGATTCCCGGACCCCTCATGTAACGGATATCTTGCCTTCTCGGCAATGCTGATGGCAGGACTCGATGGGATTGAAAAGAAAATAAACCCAGGCGATCCGCTGGATAAGGATATATACTCCTTAGGACCGGAAGAGCTTGCTGGTATTCCATCTGTTCCAGGTTCACTGGAAGATGCACTTACAGCACTTCAAGATGACCACGAATTTCTCCTAAAGGGCGATGTCTTTACAGAGGACGTAATCGAAACCTGGATCGAGTATAAAATGGAGAACGAAGTCAACCCAATGAAATTAAGACCGGTACCTTACGAGTTCATGCTCTACTACGATGTATAAAAAGTAGAAAGTAACTCTTAAGATAAAAAAATTAACCAAGGGCGGCAGGTTGATACGACCTGTCGCCTTTTTTTATTTCCGAATCAGCCTATCCTCAAGTGCAAGCACTAGTAGTAAAATTCTGAAGGTACAATTCAGAGCCATCCAAAACTATTCAACTAAGACCTGAATCCAATTTGTATGAAATTTCATCTATTAATAGTGAAATTAAAATAGGAAGGTCAGAAGGATGATTAGAAAATCTATTATGGACAATTTAGAAATCAAAATAACTATTCCAGCCGTATTGCTATTCCTAGTATTTTGCGTTTTATTTGCAACGCCATCCTTTGCTAATGAAGGATGTACAAATGATGAAATCTCAATTACAAAGCTAAACCTGGATAAATCCGATGATGCTACAATTTACCCAGTCATAGACACAAATGATGTTGTACCAAATAAGGAAATTAGGTTATTGCCCGACTTAAATGACGGATATTTTGTAGATGGAATTAAAATAGCCAGAAATGAAGGAGATAACTTCGGAGCTGAGGAAACGGAATTCATCTACGCAAAGGCGTCTATTCCTGAATATGAAACAAAATCTATTGAAGTCGGAGATATTCTCCGCTCGATTCCTAGTATCACAACTGAAGACAATAAAACTCTAGGGCTTATTATCCCGCCTTTTGCATACTTCGCTAAAAAATTCTAGTATTTGAAAGGTGTATTTCTACCAAATACTTAATGGGGAGTGACATAGAAAAAAGATGCCATTTGAGGGGGCTATCTAAAAACCCTTCGATAAGACAACGATAATTAATATTACTGCAGCGCCTATAGCCATTAGAGTTGCATAGCTTCTGATTACACCAGTCTGGGCGGTTTGTAAGGTTAGCGCCATCTCTTTTAAAATATTCGCAATTCCATTCACCGAACCATCTATATAATGAAGGTCAAAATCAGATGCCTTTCTCGATAAATATGAAAAGGGCTGTACAAAAATATAATTGTATAGCTCATCAACATACCATTTGTTTAAGGAAGCTTCGTAAAGGGGCTCAATATCCTTAGCTATTTTCTCTGGAGCCGAAGGCTTTATGGAATAGAAATAAAACGCAATAATGATACCTAGAGCCGCTCCGCCAATTGAAAACCCTACAAGAGCCCAATGGCCAAAGAGATGATGGCCGACTTCCTTAGCACTATCAAGGAGAATAGAGCTTGAGACAAAATGCTCAAACAAATTTGTATCACTGAGACCAACCACCTTACCCATAAAGTCGGGTACGCCGATATATCCGCCGAGTATGGAAAGTACCGCGAGTACAACAAGAGGAATTGTCATCGTATATGGAGACTCATGAATATATCGTCTTAAACTATCCGGCACTTTCGTTTTTCCCTCGAAAGTTAGTAGATAAAGCCTCAACATATAAAGCGCCGTAAGCACAACTGTGATAAGCGCTATAATCCAGTGAATTGTATAACCCCTGTCATATAGAGCGGCTAAAATTTCATCTTTACTGAAAAAACCGGATAAAAACGGCACACCTGCAATAGCTAGGGTACCAACTAAAAATGTAATAGCGGTAATCGGGATAATCTTCCTGAGGCCACCCATTTTTCTAATATCCTGTTCACCTGAAAGTGCGTGTATTACGCTTCCTGAGCCCAAGAATAGTAAGGCCTTGAAGAACGCGTGTGTTACAAGGTGAAATAACCCTGCGGCATAAGCGCCTACACCAATTGCCATAAACATATATCCGAGCTGGCTTACAGTGGAATAAGCTAGGACCTTCTTAATATCATTTTGTGTAATGGCAATAGTTGCAGCTAATAACGCAGTTAATGCAGCAATGGACACTACTATCATCTGGGCCGTGGGAGACTGTGAATAAAAGACGTTACACCTGGCCATCATATATGCCCCGGCTGTGACCATAGTGGCGGCATGTATAAGAGCGCTTACTGGAGTGGGGCCCGCCATCGCGTCCGGAAGCCAAACATGGAGCGGAATTTGAGCGGATTTACCAACAGCTCCTACAAAAAGCAAAAGAGCAATCGTTGTAATAACAACAGCAGGTATAGCACTCATAAAAGAAGCGTCCATAGCCTTAGTGAATACTTCTTGGTAATTCACAGAACCGAATATAAAAAATATGAGAAATATTCCTAAAATAAAACCAAAATCCCCTATCCTGTTTACAATAAAGGCTTTCCTACCTGCGTAAGCTTTTTCTGTATCTTCATACCAAAATCCTATTAAAAGGTAAGAGGCTAAGCCCACCCCTTCCCATCCTACGAACATGAGGAGAAAATTGTTACCCAGAACCAGAATGAGCATAAAGAAAATAAATATATTGAGATAAGTGAAGTATTTTGCATAAGCCTTATCATGATGCATATAACCTATTGAATAGAGGTGAATCAAAAACCCTATCCAGGTAATAACAAGGGCCATTACGCACGAAAGGGTGTCGAACATAAATTCGAAGCTAACAGTAAATTCTCCTGAAGGGATCCAAACAAAAAGTTCCTGTATAATCTGTCTTTCTGAAGGATCGAGGGAGAGTAATTGAGTGAAAAGGTAAGTAGAAATTAATGCCGAGAATAATACAACACCGCAACCTACAATATTGACTATGCTATTTTCTGTGTGTTCATCACCACCAAGTACTTTCTTCCATAGGCCAGATGCGAACAAAAGACCGTTTATAGCGGCTCCGATTAGAGGAAATAGAACTATCCAAACCATCATTTAATTTATCCTTTAAGAAGCTTTAATACATCGATATCAAGAGTTCCTCTATGCGAGTATATAGAGACAAGTAGTGCAAGCCCTACCGCAACCTCGGCTGCAGCTACAGTAATAGACATAATCATAAATACATGCCCCGTCATATCCCCCAGAGCTTTAGAAAAAGCTACAAACGCCAGGTTTACCGAATTAAGCATCAACTCTAGCGACATCAGAACTATAATCAAATTTTTTCTGGCTATTACTCCATAAGCGCCTATTACAAAAAGAATGGCGCTCAATATCAGATAATGTTCAATCGATACGTTCAACTCAGCTTGCCCTCTTCTTTGCTATCACAACCACGCCTATAATTGCGACTAATATCAATACTGAAGTCAGCTCAAACGGGAGCAAATAGTCGGTAAATAAGGTTGTTCCAACACCTTCTACTGTCCCAAAACCATCCATATCAGAAGTACTGATATTACTTAATGAAAGCCCTTTTTTGAAACCCAGGCTAGCAAAATATCCGACAAATAATAAAACAACCAGTAGTACGCTAATTTTAAAAGGTAAGTTTTTTGATTCAAACTTTAAAGCTCCCGGTTTCAGGTTTAAGAACATTACGGTAAACAGGAACAAAATCATAATTGCCCCAGCATATACAAGTATCTGTATAACCGCGACGAAATGAGCAAGAAGGAGGACGAACAGCACCGCGGTTGAAAAGAGAGTAAGCACTAAAGAAAGCGCGCTTGATACCGGATTTTGAAAAGAAATAACCAGAAGCGCACCAGTCAACGCAAGTGCCGCAAATACATAAAATACTACAGTTTCCAAGCTTTTTATGTCCTCCTGGTAGAGCAATTAACTTTAGGCTTATGAAGTATATTTGGAATGAAAAGATAGTCAAACTTTTAAGGGATTTAACTTAAATTCGGATGAATTTGATATAGTTTACCGGCTCTTAAGTACACCTACCCTATCGCAGAATTTTATGACCGGGCACCGGGAGCAGAATGGGGAAATCGGGCGGCAGAG
>SMWY01000102.1:0-20000 GCA_004356555.1 Candidatus Dadabacteria bacterium | reverse complement strand
ACTCAGGGCAGATAGTGGATGCCTTGGCGACGGACGGCGATGAAGGACGTAGTAAGCTGCGATAAGCCTCGGGAAGCCGCTTAACAGGCTGTGATCCGAGGATTTCCGAATAGGAAAACCCAGCCGAGCAAATCTCGGCTATGTTAGAGTGAATACATAGCTCTAATAAGCGAACGGGGGGAAGTGAAACATCTCAGTACCCCTAGGAAAAGAAATCAACCGATATTCCCTTAGTAGCGGCGAGCGAACGGGGAAGAGCCTAAACCTTATATGTGTCAAGCTTACGGGCGTTGCATATTTGGTGTTGTGGGATGCAGTTGGAGGAATCCGTAAATTCTTCAGGAAGTTACAAAACATTATGTTAGTTGAAGTCTCTGGAAAGTTACACCATAGAGGGTGAAGGTCCCGTAAACGAAAACATAATGTCTTCTGTGATTGTATTCCCGAGTACCCCGGACCACGGGAAAGTTTGGGGGAATCTGGGAGGACCACCTTCCAAGGCTAAATACGTGCCGTCGACCGATAGTGAACAAGTACCGTGAGGGAAAGGTGAAAAGAACCCCGGTGAGGGGAGTGAAATAGAACCTGAAACTGTCTGCCTGCAACCTGTGGAAGGGCTATGTCTTCTTCGGAAGAAATGCCTGACCGCGTGCCTTTTGCATAATGAGCCGGCGAGTTATCTTTAGTGGCTAGGTTAAGCCGATTAGGTGGAGCCGTAGCGAAAGCGAGTCTGAATAGGGCGTTTAGTCGCTGGAGGTAGACCCGAAGCGAGTCGATCTATCCATGGCCAGGGTGAAGCAGAGAGAAAACCTCCGTGGAGGCCCGAACCGGTTAGGGTTGAAAACCTATCGGATGAGCTGTGGATCGGAGTGAAAGGCTAATCAAGACTCGTGATAGCTGGTTCTCCCCGAAATATATTTAGGTATAGCCTCACGTGATGGTGTGTGGAGGTAGAGCACTGAATGGACTAGGGGGTCGAGAGACCTACCAAACCCAATCAAACTCCGAATGCCACATTGCTTAGCGTGGGAGTCAGTCCATGGGAGATAAGTTCCATGGGCGAAAGGGAAACACCCCAGATCGTCAGCTAAGGCCCCTAAATCCGGGCTAAGTGGGAAAGGATGTGAAGTCGCAGAGACACCCAGGAGGTAGGCTCAGAAGCAGCCACCCTTTAAAGAGTGCGTAACAGCCCACTGGTCGATGCGGCTTCGCGCCGAAAATGTAACGGGGCTTAAGCCCGGTGCCGAAGCTACGGGTTGTACTTTGTACAGCGGTAGGGGAGCGTTCTCAACGGATTGAAGGATTACCGTAAGGAGATCTGGACTGTTGAGAAGTGAGAATGCCGGCATGAGTAGCGATAAAGATGGTGAGAATCCATCTCGCCGTAAACCTAAGGTTTCCTGGGGAAGGCTCGTCCTCCCAGGGTAAGTCGGGTCCTAAGGTGAGGCCGAAAGGCGTAGTCGATGGAAAACAGGTTAATATTCCTGTACCACTCAATTGGAGCGAAGGGGTGACAGAGGAGGGTAGGTCAGCCGGGTGTTGGATTACCCGGTTCAAGCTCGTAGGGGGAAGAGATAGGCAAATCCGTTTCTTCATAACCCTGAGAAGTGAGTACGAGGGGCAATTCTGCCCCACAAAGTGATTGATCCCATACTTTCAAGAAAAACCTCGTAGTGTTGATGATTGAGTGCCCGTACCGTAAACGGACACACGTAGGTGAGTTGAGAATACTAAGGCGCGTGAGAGAACTTTGGCTAAGGAACTCGGCAAAATAGCCCCGTAACTTCGGAATAAGGGGTGCCCACATTAGGTGAAAGTCCTGCGACTGGAGCTGAAGTGGGTCACAGCAAAGAGGCGGTGACGACTGTTTACCAAAAACACAGGGCTCTGCAAAGGCGTAAGCCGACGTATAGGGCCTGACACCTGCCCGGTGCCGGACGGTTAAAGGGAATTGTTATCCTGGCTTGCCAGGAGAAGCTCTGAACTGAAGCCCCGGTAAACGGCGGCCGTAACTATAACGGTCCTAAGGTAGCGAAATTCCTTGTCGGGTAAGTTCCGACCTGCATTAATGGTGTAACGATTGCCGCGCTGTCTCGGCCAAAGACTCAGCGAAATTGTGGTTCCGGTGAAGACGCCGGATACCCGCTACGGGACGGAAAGACCCCGTGCACCTTTACTATAACTTAGCACTGAATTTTGGTGCTGCACGCGTAGGATAGGTGGGAGCCTATGAAACTCTGCTTTCGGGTGGAGTGGAGGCAACCGTGAAATACCACCCTTGTAGTATTAGGATTCTAACTGAGACCCGTTATCCGGGTCCAGGACAATGTTAGGCGGGTAGTTTGACTGGGGCGGTCGCCTCCTAAAGAGTAACGGAGGCGTACAAAGGTTACCTCAGCCTGATTGGAAACCAGGCGTAGAGTGCAAAGGCATAAGGTAGCTTGACTGCGAGACTGACAAGTCGAGCAGATGCGAAAGCAGGTCTTAGTGACCCGGTGGCTCCGCGTGGAAGGGCCATCGATCAACGGATAAAAGGTACGCCGGGGATAACAGACTAATCTCCCCCAAGAGTCCACATCGACGGGGAGGTTTGGTACCTCGATGTCGGCTCATCGCATCCTGGGGCTGAAGAAGGTCCCAAGGGTTGGGCTGTTCGCCCATTAAAGCGGTACGCGAGCTGGGTTCAGAACGTCGTGAGACAGTTCGGTCCCTATCTGTAGCGGGCGTAGGAGACTTGAGGGGGTCTGCTCATAGTACGAGAGGACCTGAGTGGACAAGCCTCTAGTGTACCAGTTGTCGCGCCAGCGGCAGCGCTGGGTAGTTATGCTTGGACGGGATAACCGCTGAAGGCATCTAAGCGGGAAGCCCACCCCAAGACTAGTTCTCCCAAATCAAAAGATTTCTTAAGGTCCCTCGAAGACGACGAGGTTGATAGGCCCAAGGTGTAAGCACAGCGATGTGTTGAGCTGATGGGTACTAACTGGCCGTGTGGCTTAACTGCGGGGTTTGAAAATTCCCGTGCAAAACGGCTGAAATCTTTATAAACACGTTTCATCTCAGCACAATATGTAATTGTCGAAGATCATGTTTTTTCCCTTCTTATTTTTCTTGCAACTCCTTTTCATTTCATAAGACTGGAAATTTATAACTTCGTGAATACCTTTATCTTATGAATACCTATACTCAAATTTTAAGAGAATATGAAACTGCATTTAGAGATTTAGTAACATTTAAGAACTTGAGCACAACTAAGAAAGTTAAAGAAGCTATTAGATTAAACAAAAGTGAAGATTGGTCATTTATATGTACCGCATTAGATGTTATTGGAGATACAACTCAAGCAATAAATAATTTCCTTGAATTTGGTTTAGAAGGGAATACTGATGGAAATGATCCCGGCGAGAAATACTTACGCTTATATGGAGTTCTAAACGCAACTTATTTACAACAATTTGCTTTAGTAAACTTATATAAAAAAAGCAACCTATTTAAACCAAAAGATGTAATCAAGAAAATGGAAAAGTTGGAAATATATAATCTCAGAAATAAACTTGGAGCCCACAGTAATGACTACGAAAATGATCAAGGTATATTAGAGAGTTATGTGATTATTCAAATATCCCTAAAAGGTTATTTGTTTGAATATATGAACAACGATACCTCAGAAAGAGAATGGGTTAATCTAAAGAAATGCTTAGAAGAACATTTGAGACTAGCTATAGATCTTTTAGATAAAGTATATGACAAATCTATTAAAACAATACACAAGGGTGAAGATTCTAAAAAAGAAGAACACCTTAATATACTCTCTAAATTACGCAAACTGAAAAAAGAAATGTTAACTAACTAGTTGTACTAAGAGACTATTTATTACATTTACATCCTTCTACACCAATGCTATTCTCTAGATTGAGATGGTTATAGGGATCCCGAAAGAGAGAAAAGTGCAAGAGTACAGAGTGGCTTTGACGCCACAGGCTGTAGGTGTTCTAGTACAACACGGACATAAAGTCCTTGTAGAAAAAAGTGCCGGTCTCGGGAGCGGAATAACCGATCAGGAATTTAAAAACGCTGGCGCTCGAATAGTTCGGAATGAAAAAGAACTTTTCAAAAAATCTAAACTTATAGTAAAAGTAAAAGAGCCTATTGCGGAAGAATATTCATTAATCAAAGAAAATCATATTATTTTCAGTTACTTACACATTGCCGCCGATAAAAAACTTGTCCAGGCTTTGAAAAAAAGTAAGTGCAGGGCAATAGCTTTTGAGACTGTAGAACTCCCGGACGGCTCTCTTCCCTTGCTTGCGCCTATGAGCAGAATTGCAGGCAGACTGTCAGTTCAAGTGGGCGTTCATTTCCTCCAAAAATCTAAGGGCGGCAAGGGTGTTTTGCTAAGCGGAGCCGCAGGGGTAAGAAACGGCAAGGTAACTGTAATTGGTGGAGGCACTGTAGGATACAACGCGGTATTATCAGCTCTTGGCCTTGGCGCTGATGTTACTGTCATAGATATTAAGCAGGGTGTACTAGAATACTACTACGATAGATTTGAGGGAAAGGTCAGAACTCTACCTTCATATCCCGAGGTAATTGAGAAGGAACTAAAAGACTCAGATTTAGTAGTAGGCGCAGTACTAGTGACGGGAGCAAAAGCCCCAAAGGTAATTACCAAGAAGATGATCTCTAATATGGAAAAGGGGAGTTTATTTGTGGATGTAGCAATAGACCAGGGGGGATGTTCTGAAACGAGCAGGCCAACTAACCATGATTCCCCTGTTTATAAAGTCAATGATGTATTGCACTACTGCGTAACAAATATGCCCTCACTAGTGTCAAAAACTTCTACATATTCACTGTCGAATGTAATTCTCCCATATGTTCTACAAGTGGCAGATGGTAAAATTGATGAAGCCCCCTCAATACTTAAGGGCATTAACATAGATAATGGGGACTTACTTATAAATTTGAATTAGTTATATCAAAAGAAGACTTTTAGAATAGTTAAATTGATAAAGTTAATCGCCTTTATTCTAATTATCTTAACAAATGCTCGATCAATATGTTCAAATTCTTTTACCTTAAAACTTGACACACAAATTTTTATCTAAATACTATAGACTTCATGAATAAATTTATAACGCTACTTTTTCTTGCCATTTCGTTGGTGTTTATAGTAAATTGTGGCTCCCGATCAGTTCCGAAAGGCTTAAATGATCAAGAGTTATACGAAACGGCTGTCGAGATGATTAATGAGGATAAAGGGGGTTTCCCCTGGATTTTTAGTGGTAGAGATTACGGTACCATACTTAAGATTCTCAAGGAGGTACAGCTAAGGTACACATACAGCCCTTATACAACCCTTGCAGAACTTAGGACAGGTGATGTATTCTTTGATAAAGGTGAATATGAGCAGTCTGCAATTGAGTATGAGGAGTTTTTAAAACGACATCCCGGTCACCCAGATGCCCCTTATGCCACTTACCGCTTAGCTCTATCATTTTATAGAGAAGTCAAAAGCCCGGATAGGGATCCAACTAGCACAAGAGAGGCGCTTAAATGGTTTAATATTTTTGTTGAAAAGTATCCGGATGCCCCTCTGGTCGTAAAGGCAGAGAAAAGAATAGTAAAGTGCAGACAAAGGCTCGCAAAAAGAGAGATATATATCGGCAATTTTTATTCCAAGCGTAAGAATTATAAAGCAGCAGCTCATAGATATAGCATTGTCGTAAGTGATTATAATGATACAAAACAGCTACCCGAGGCAATGTATCTCTTAGGAAGATCCTATGCAAAACAAGACCAATATGAATTAGCCCGAGAAACTCTTAACCAACTCGTACTAGGATATCCGAATGAAAAATATTCAAACAAGGCGTCCTCACTCCTAAATGACATCCAGGGCAAAACAGCTCCGGTACCTGAAGAAATAGAAGAAAACAAAGGAGAGTCAACGAAAGGATGAGATTGCTCTCTATCTTATTCACTCTTTTAATATTATTTGCGGTCTCGTGCGGAAATCCTGAGAATAACGAGATCGAAAAGGTCCTTTCTGATAGAGAGGAGGCACTAGAGACAAAGAATGTGGATCTCTATATGTCTTTGATCTCTCCAAGTTATAGTCTGGAAAAAGATAATAAAGTCATAGGTGTCGAAGAGGTAAGGAAGAATTTCTTGTCCAATGTTACCCTTTTTGACAATCTGGAAATATCGCATACTGATAGAAGTATCTATGATAAGGGTCAGAAAACGGAAGTAGTACAAATGGTTGTTGTAGTAGCAACGGTCAACGAAAGTAAGAGCAGATTTAAAATCAATGAAAGAATTGAGTTTGCGAAAATCGACGGTAAATGGCTTATAGTAAAAGAATCTGATGCAGATTTCTTAGAGCGATTCGTTTTTGGCGGAAGCAACTAATATTTATAGACTTGTCAGATTATAACCCGAATTGCTTTTCTTCTTCTTCCTGTTCTTCTTTACAGCTTATACAAAGAGTGGTTTCAGGTCTTACCATAAGTCTGTCTTCAGTTATCTCATCTTCACATATTTCGCAAATTCCGTAGGTTCCGTCTTCTGTATTTTGAATAGCTTTCTGGATTTTACTAATAAGTTTTCTTTCCCTATCTCTTTTTCTTAGCTCTATTGTTGTGCTTGATTCTGTCATGGCGCGATCAATTGGATCAGGGAATGTACCGTCTCCTTCACTCATGCGTGTCACGGTAATCTCGGCTATACCGAGAAGGCCGGCCATTTTCTTTATTAGAATCTCCCTAAAGAACATGAGCTTCTTATTAATCATAAGAAAAATTATATCACTTACCACAACCCCTGTAAAACTAATATAGAGCTAGCTGAATCTATGGAATAGCTCTCAATTACGGATATGCTGAAATAGATTTTTAAATCTCAGTAATTTGAGGGTAAGATTAAAGACCTTAACTTAAAATTGAGACTGCTTCAGTCAAAACTATTGATTTTAAAGGGAGAGATTTGATTAGATTATCGCAACTAAAGTTAGAAGTTTCAGAACAGGCAGCATCATTAGTCTCAGACTTTCTTCTAGGGCTCGGATCCCTGGGGGTTGCGGAAGATATCAGAGGAGAGGGGCTCCGTGAGGTATCAGCGTACTTTCCGATGGAAACAGACATTGCAATGGTAATAAGCAGTTTGAAAGAGTATTCAGAACTCGTCAAGCAAAACTTTCCAGGTGTGACTATCAGCCCTGTGACCGTCCAATATATAGACCGTTCTGGCTGGGAGGTCTGGAAGAGTGTATTGAAGAAAATAAGAGTCGGTAAGAGGGTCATTATTAGACCGCCCTGGGAAGAACATATCGCTCTGGGTAATGAGATAGTAATAGAGATAAACCCTTCACTAGCCTTCGGGACGGGGCACCACGAGACTACCAGGCTCTGTATTGAGGCTATTGAGGATAATATCCAGACGAACGATATTCAAACTATGCTTGATGTGGGGTGCGGGAGCGGAATTTTAAGCATTTCTGCTCTCAAGTTAGGAGTAAGAGATGTAGCGGGTTTTGACACGGATCCAATAGCCATTCAGGAGTCTAGGAAAAATGCCGAGAAAAATGGTGTTCTGGATAAAATAAACTTTTTCTGCGGCTATATTCAAAGTGCTAAGGGGCATTACGATTTAATAGTGGCAAATGTCTATATTGAGTCAATATTATTAATGAAAGAGGAATTTATTTCCAGATTGTCTAAGGGAGGGAAATTAATTGTTTCGGGTATACAGTACAAAAGACGAGATGAGGCGGTTAGGGGTCTGAAAGAGGCGGGCCTCCTACTTAAAAATGAGATAAGCGATAGGGACTGGGTAGCACTTGAGTTTGTTACTAATTGATAAAAGTATGCTCTAAAGTAAACTCTAATTCACACTTTTACATAACTTCTATTATGAAGGGAAAGTATATGTCTTCATTTAAAACGATTGAGTGGAAAGATAACAAAGTAATTATGATAGACCAGACAAAGCTGCCTAATGAGGAGGTTTATCTTAAATGTCAGACATATGAGGACGTAGCGGATGCAATTAAGAGAATGGTTATAAGGGGGGCGCCCGCAATAGGCGTTGCCGCAGCTATGGGAATAGCGCTTGGAGCAATTAAGATCGAAACTAGTGACAGGGCTAAGTTCCTCGGTGAAGTTAACAAAATTACAGATGTTATCCTGGCTACAAGACCGACAGCGGTTAATCTTTTCTGGGCCGGAAAAAGGATGCTCAGGGTACTTGATGAACGAGAGAGTAATATAAATCAGATCAAGACACGGCTTGTTCAGGAAGCAAACAATATACTTGAAGAAGATATAGAAATTTGCCGCAATATCGGCAGAATAGGGGCTGAACTCATAAAGGACAATTCGGTTGTTTTAACTCACTGTAATGCTGGCGCTCTAGCCACTGCAGGGTACGGCACGGCACTTGGTGTAGTTAGGTGTGCATATGAAGCAGGGAAAAATATTAAAGTAATTGCTACTGAGACAAGGCCTTTTCTCCAGGGCGCACGACTCACTGCCTGGGAGTTACATAAAGACGGGATTCCGGTATCTCTCATTACAGACAGTATGGTTGGGCATATTATGAGTAAGGGGATGGTGGATGCTGTGGTTTTAGGGGCGGATAGAATAGCTAGGAACGGCGATTTCGCAAATAAAATTGGCACCTACTCTATATCTGTCCTTGCTAAATCGCATGGTATCCCCTTTTATGTAGCTGCTCCAATATCTACAATCGATTATGACTGTCCCGAGGGGAGTTCAATACCAATCGAAGAGCGAGATACTGCCGAGGTTACACATATTTTAGGAAACAGGATTGCACCTGATGTTAATGTTTATAACCCGGCATTTGATATAACGCCGAGTGAGAATATTAGCTCAATTATAACGGAAAAGGCAGTAGTAAGAGAGCCGTTCATAAAAGGTTTGTCGGAATTAATTAAGTAGATCTATCCTCTTTCAATATCTTCCTGGCAAGACAAACAAAGCTTGGTGAAAGGCATGGCCATTAGCCTTTCTTTCTCTATTATCTCCTCGCAGGACTCGCAAATACCGTAGGTACCAAGTTCTATTCTTTTTAATGCATCGTCAACATAGGTCAGTTTTTCCCTTTCCCGGTCTGCAAGCATTAGTGACAGTTCTCTATCCCTATCGCTGGATGCCTGGTCGTAGAAATCGCCAATATCATGCTTTAAATGGTCTGATTCAGCTCTCATTGATTCTGAAACATCTTGTAGCAGCTCTTTTCTCATAAGAAGAAGCATTTTTTTTATTTCTTCTCGCCATCCGGACTTAGACTTTCTTGTGGTCCTTTTCTTAGTTTCCTTTTTTGCCGTAGCCATCTTTATAGTAGAGTCTCCTTAAATTCATTAACCTGATAATTCCTATTGTCGCTATAAAGTACTCTAATTACATATAAATAATCGAAATTTGCTGGTCAATAATACTATGTTTTCAGTTATAATCCAACTAAATTGTATACAAGTTTCAACTTGTCCTAAATAACCGAAGGTGTATTAAGATAAGTATATAAAATTGTTTGTCAAGAATTTATTTAGAACGGCAACTAAATGGGTTAACGTTTATGGTGAAAATTGATCATAATACTCCACTATGTCATTGTCTTGCTTAATAACATAGATTACTTAAAATAAGGTACTTAATTTTAGGATTGTCTATATGGGAATGAAATCACCGCGCCGAAGAGAATCTTGGGGATCTAGAACCGGGCTTATTTTAGCTATGGCCGGTGGCGCTATCGGGCTTGGCAATTTTTTAAGATTTCCGGTCCAAGCTGCCGAAAATGGTGGAGGGGCCTTCATGATTCCCTATATAATTGCCTTTTTTCTCATAGGAATACCGTTAATGTGGATAGAGTGGTCAATTGGAAGATACGGAGGTGCAAGAGGGCATGGAACTGCTCCCGCCATATTTAGCTTGTTTTGGAAAAGCCCAGTATCTCGTCTTATCGGCGTATTAGGTCTTTGGATTCCTCTTGTAGTTGTAATTTATTACATTTACATAGAGTCTTGGACATTGGGTTATTCAATTCATTTTCTTTTAGGGACAAGCCCTGAGCTTGCAGCAGGGGCAAATAATCCTGAAGAATTCTTAAAGCCTTATAGCAGTTTTTTAGGAACATATATTGGAGCTGGCAATGGAGATTTATTAAGCCCTTCAGTTATGGCTTATTTTGCTTTTATTGCTACTTTAGTGATAAACCTGATCATATTATTGAGAGGGGTTTCAAGAGGGATTGAAGCCTTCGTAAAGTTTGCCCTACCTGCTCTTTTTATAATGGCTATAATTCTTTTTATCCGCGTTTTAACTTTGGATACCCCCAGTGGGAATGCAATTGAAGGGCTTAACTTTCTTTGGACCCCGGATTTTAACGCCTTAAAGAACCCGGGAGTATGGGTCGCCGCTGCCGGTCAGATATTCTTTACTCTAAGCTTAGGTTTCGGTTCTATGATTGTTTATTCTTCGTATTTAAGGGCAGATCAGGACATAACGTTGAACGGACTTACCTCTGCGACTATAAATGAAACTGCGGAGGTTATATTAGGCGGTTCAATTGCCATTCCGGCTGCTGTGGCCTTCTTTGGTATTGCAGGGGCAGTCTCAATCGCCCAGTCAGGCGCGTTTAACCTGGGATTTGTGAGTCTTCCGGCAATATTTGCCAGTATGCCTGCCGGTCAGTTCTTGGGATTTTTATGGTTCTTCCTTCTTTTCTTCGCAGGTCTTACATCCTCACTCTTCCTAACTCAAACTATTATTGCTTTTTTTGAAGATGATTTTGGGATAAGTAGAACAAAATCGGTTCTGATCACCATGGGGATAATTGGTATTAGTGTTCTAATGGTTGTTTTTGTTAACCAAACACTCGATGAGTGGGATTTCTGGGCGGGCACAATAGGAATTGTTTTCTTCGGATTAATGGAGGTTGTTATCTTTATGTGGGTTTTCGGCGGTGAAAAAGCATGGGCAGAGATAAATCGAGATGGTACAATCAGGATACCCAGATTTTTCTATTATATTCTAAGATATATTACTCCACTTTTCATGTTAATACTGCTCGGCTGGTGGGGCATAGAATTGCTTCCCGAAGAGCTTGAAAAAACCGGTTGGACTATTTGGGTTGCAAGAGCCTATTTAGTATTGCTCTTTATAGTTCTGGCCATTCTGGTGTTTATGGCGGATAGAAGGAGGAAGAATAAAGAAAATGAATCTTGATGCACTAATATTTATGTTGTCAGCGTGGGGGTTTACTTTAGGACTGCTGGCTTTTTGTATAATAATGTTGGTGAAAAATCCGAATCGCAAATCTGATATGTCAGATAATGCTTGCGAAGATAATCCGAACCGTAATAGGCAAAATTAGATTGGTATAGCTGCTCTCAATTAAGAAAGATCAATTTCAGGCATATTATTATTGTTTATAAAATTTCTTTTCCCATTCCTTGTGTTTTATCTCAGCCTCACGAATAAAGGGCGCAAAAGCCGCAGCACTAACAACAAGTTTATTAAACAAGTTGAAGGGAAACTTTACCGGACGGACAAAGTCGACGAATAGTACTGCTCGAAAACCTGAAGTATCGTTCCAAACTTCATGATTATATGTGTCATCAAATATAATGCTTTCTCCCTCATTCCAGTGCATGATTTCCTTGTCTATACGGATTCTGCATTGTTCTTTTGGCTCAGGGATAATTAATCCGAGGTGATACCTGAGAACGCCATTAAAAGGTCCCTTGTGGGCCGGAATATGCTTGTTTGGAGAGAGGATTGAGAACATAGCTGTTTTCATGCCTGGGATTTTCTTAAGCAGACGTGTTGTTTCGGGACATCTTTTTGTATTTTCATCACTCTCCAGACCATATCCCGCAAGAAAAAAAGTTTTCCAGTTGTCGTCATTTGTGATAGTTTTAACCTCAGGCATTATTTCATGAAAGCTTGGGAGCTCTTCCCGTCTCTCCATAACCTGATCGATTTCTTCTCTGATTTTCTCCCAATTATCTTCAATTTCTTTAACCCAGGGGAAAGTTGAATTTTCGTAAATAGGTGGATTCCCGTATTTCGAAAATCGAACATTGAAATTCTCTACCATTTTAATGAAAGATGCAATAAATCCATTTGCATATTCCTTTGTTTCATAATCAGCTTTTCTATATTCTTCATTTTGGCTGTTATCTTGTTTTTCCTTTTTTATGTCGCTCATAAATAGTCCCTTAATATTTTTTTAATCTTGAATCTGTTTATCAGGTTTAATTTTTCTTAACTTTATTATATCCTCAAATGAGTGAATAAAAAATAATATTGCCGCAATGGTAGTAATTCCTAGCACCCACGGATACCCGCCCACAATTGCAATCAAAATAAATGCAAGTGAATATACATTCCTTCTACCCAGGGGACGTAGTATTTTTATTGTTTTTCTAATGAGGGAAGTCTTTTGCGGTTCAACAAGCTTGTCCACTTCAAAGTATGTTACTAAACTTCCTGAGTTAGTATATCTTTTTAGGAAATAAAACGCCCAAATTATAAAAAACAGGAAAAAGGAGACATTTAGCCCGCCTAGAACAAGTGCAATCGTATTATGTGAAATAAAATAATATCCTAAGGGGACGCCGATCAAGAAAGAAAGCACTGTAAACTGGTCTGAAATTGTATCAACCCACTGTCCCTTTTTTGTCTCCATTAATTTAACCCTTGCCACTTCCCCGTCACATCTGTCAAGTACAGTTGCAATATGCATAAAGAGTGCTCCGATTACCGGATGACCTATAGCGTAAAATATACCGCATAAAGATCCTATAATATTGATTCCAATGCTAATCATATTGGGTGTGAGAGGGGTTTTAATTAAGAGCCTGCTGGTTGGCAATGAAAATTTGCTGTTTATATTTCGTGAAATCCATCCGGTTGCTGTTTTTCCGACATAGTTGAAGATGAGATCTTCTGCTTTTTTTGCAGAGCCCTTCTCAGATGATAGTCTCATCCAATATTTTCCTGAGAACTCTTTATACTCAGCTTTTTCTTTTTCTGTCAGATCTGAGACAATGTTTTTTAGTGACCCAGAGTCCGATAAGGACTTTTCTATCAATTCGCCTGATGCGATAAAAGCCCCTACAGCATTACCTCTGTTTGCAGATATTTCTTCAACTGATGGTTCACTAATCTTGGAGTCAGCATCTTTAGATGTGTCCATTAAAATTAAAATCTCATCCTGGTTTATATCTGAATCCATGAAATTCGATAGTGTTTCAGGTGTGGTGAGTAGGTTTGATTGCACTAAGAGGTAGGGAATCGATTCGAGCTTTAGATCTGTATCAATTGAAACCCAGTCTAGATTACTTTCTATTCTGTTGTCGTTTACTAAGTGTTTTTTTAAGGAAGTGTCGCCGTCTTCAGTAATTATCGTAAAATGATTTATTCCGGCTCTTTGGGCGGTTATCACCAAACGCTTAATTTGGGGAAGCGAGCCAAAAACGGTATTTCCATAAGTGCTAAGGTCGGTGTCTTCTATACCAGTGCCGGCCGCTACAATTATTGCATGGTCCATTTTATTAACTAGTTTCTACTACTCTTAGGACCCGCTCCTGATATGATTTCTTGATGAATTTATCTGAGTTAAGTCTGGCTTTGAATAGATCACTTGGATAATCTACATCCATCCAAAATAGATCGCCTATATCGAGGGATTTAACTTTATACCCTTTCTTGATTAGCCTGTGAATGGCAGAAATATACCATTTGTTCTCCGCCCCTCCAGTTCTCATTTCTTCTTCAATGGACCTCTTTAAGAGCTCTACACCTGTGTCTCTGAAAACTCTGATCCCTACTGATTCTGCCGAAGCTCGCCCCGTTAGGGTTTTACTGATATCAATTATTTTCGTTTCTTGTATTATAACTTTCATGTCTTCGTCTTCGTAACTAGTTTTGCGTTTGACTGGAAGACATATTTTTTCGTCTCTCATTCTAAGAGCCTGTTCTAAAACGTCTATTTCAAATACATCATCCCCGTTCATAACAACCATATCGCTGTCCATTTCTCCCCTTGCTATCCATAGAGAAATAAGACTGTTGGTCGTTTGATAAAATGGGTTGTAGAGGGTCGTTATTTTCATTCCAAGCCCATCGTAACTTCTAAGAAAGTTTTCGACTTTCTCAAAACCAAAACCGACAACAATTGCAACTTCATCAATTCCACAATCCCTAATATGGTTGATTTGATGTTCCAATATTGTTTCGCCGCCAATTTCTAGCAAACACTTCGGTATATATTTAGTATAGGGATAAAGCCTTTTGCCTCTACCGGCTGCAAGTATGACCGCTTTCATAATATATCCTCTCCGCTTTAGAAGGCTATGGTTCTTGCTACTTGTATTATATTGCTATTTGTACTATAGGTGCAGTAAAGATGTTTGATCGGATACAGATATCGTATCCATGATCCTCCTTTAATATTCACTTAAATTTATAACCTCGATTACAGTTTATGTCAATATTTATGATGCATATACTGACCAATAAGCTTCTAAAAATTGCAATATTTCTTTAAAATTAATGTTTAGAAACTCTTACCACTCTAGAAATAGAAAAAAATTAATATACTTAACTTCTAGCAACCTGTAATTTTTTTGGCTCAGGTTTTACATTTGTAATATTATTGTTTTCATCAACATAGACCAGCTTCGGGGCATGTTTCTTGCGCTCAGATTCATCATAAGTGGCGAAGCTTGCGATTATCACGCGGTCTCCTTCTCTAGCAAGATGAGCCGCAGCACCGTTAACGCATATTACGTTTGAACCCCTTTTAGCCTCTATAACATAGGTCGTAAATCTATTGCCGTTTGTAATGTTGAATATATGAACTTGTTCATAGTGGAGTAAATCTGCGGCATCCATTAGATCCCTATCCAAAGTAACGCTGCCTTCATATTCTAAATCGGCTTCCGTTACTGTTGCCCTATGTATTTTTGATTTGAGAAGTGTTCTGTCCATAATTTAACCTCCTTACATTATATACATTAAAGTTTCATGTTATCAATAAGCCTTGCATTTCCTACTTTCGCTGCTACGGCTACTAAATCTCCCGATTGAGCTTCTTCCTTACTCTCTAACGTTCTCCCATTTCTTATTTCTAAGTAATCTATATCGTATATCAAAGATTTATTAAGAATGTCTCTTCCCCTCTGAATAAGGTCTTTAACCTCATTGTGACCTTGATCAAAACTTTTTGTTATTTCCCTAAGCGCTTCTGAAAGAGCTTTTGCATGTTTCCTTTCCTTCTTAGATAGGTACGCATTTCTTGAACTAAGCGCGAGCCCGTCATCTTCTCTTATAATAGGCAGTCCGATTATTTCAATCTCTAGGTGCAGGTCTCTTACCATCTTCTGTATGATTATTAACTGTTGATAATCTTTCTCTCCAAAAATTGCTATATCAGGTTTGACAATATTAAAGAGCTTCAAGACAATTGTCGCTACACCTTTAAAATGCCCCGGTCTAAATTGGCCGCAGAGTGGTTTCTGGAGCTCCTCAACTTCCACGTAAGTCTCAAAGCCGTCTGGGTAAATCTCGTTTACATCCGGTAAAAAAACCACATCTACTCCAATTTCTTTGATTTTTTTTAAATCGCCTTCTAAATCCCTAGAATATTTTTTGTAATCCTCATTAAGACCAAATTGAGTTGGATTTACAAAAATACTCACTATAAGGAACTCGCCCTTCTCTTTTGCCTTTCGGATCAAGCTTATATGTCCTTCGTGAAGCGCTCCCATTGTTGGGACAAATGAAATTATGCGCCCTCCTTTCCTGACACTATTTGAAAGGGTCTGCATATCATTTACCTTATCAACAACTTTAATTGAATCTTTTTCAGTCATATGAATGCTCTGAAGAGGGGAAAGCCCCATTTCTTACCTCATTAACAAATTCTTTTGTAGCCTTAGTCATAATTTCTCTTATGTTTGCATATTTTTTCACAAACTTTGGAAGAGGCTCTTCTGATAAACCGACCAGGTCATGTATTACGAGCACCTGGCCGTCACACTCTGGGCCTGCTCCTATTCCAATTGTTGGGATATTTATAGAGCGTGTTATCTTTTTTGCAAGCTTATGCGGGATGCTCTCCAAAACTAACGAGAATGCGCCTGCATTCTCTATTTCTTTTGCAAGCGATATTAACTTGGCACCTTCACCCTTCTCTGTGCCTTGTACTTTATATCCACCCATATCATGGACTGACTGGGGGCGAAGTCCTATATGCCCCATCACAGGAATCCCGGATTTTCTTATAGCTCGAATTGTATCAATGTAGTCCTGGGTTGTCTCAAGCTTTACCGATTCAGCTCCTGTTTCTTTTATGAAACGCCCGGCGTTTCTTACTGCATCTTGCTTAGAGGTCTGAAAGGACATAAACGGCATGTCAGCGCACAGATGAGCATTTTTAATGCCTCTGAATACAATTTTAGTGTGGTATATCATCTCATCCATAGTTACAGATAGAGTATTAGGTGCACCCTGGATTACATTTCCAACTGAGTCCCCAACTAAAACTATGTCAACTCCCGATTCGTCTACTATTTTTGCCGTAGGTGCATCATAAGCTGTAACCATAACGATCTTCTCTTTATTCTTCATTGAGCTTATGGTTGGTACAGTTATTTTTTTCATATCAGTAGTCCAAACGTAAAAAAGCCAGATCGGGGATATAGCCCTTACTGGCTTATTGATTTCAATTCATATAGGTACGGCCTGTGTTCCGTCCTGAGTGTATGTTTATCAATTGTTCCTCCGTCTCGGTCTTATAAGAAGATCCAAGCGGCAATACTTATTATATAAAAGCTCTTATACAATAAAGAAATCAAGCAAAATGTCAATAATTTTTGATTTCGTTTTTTTGCCATAGACTCGAATTTAAAGTTTGATATTCTTAGGTGATTATTCTCCACTTAGTGGATTGTTGGGTTTCGATATTGAGGATTTTATACGAATGGGAATTAAAATATTTCAAGTTGATGCTTTTGCAGATAAACCTTTCACAGGAAACCCGGCAGCAGTCTGTGTTCTCGAGAAACAAATCGAAGAGCTCTGGATGCAGGATGTAGCTAGTGAGATGAACTTATCAGAGACCGCATTTTTATACCGTGTAGAGGACGGTTTTAATCTAAGATGGTTCACTCCCACTTTGGAAGTTGACCTTTGTGGTCATGCAACGCTCGCCAGTGCACATGTTTTATGGGAGATGGGTTACTTAAAACCCAGTGAGGAGGCTAGGTTCCATACACGAAGCGGATTATTATGCGCATCTAAGAAAGGGGGTCTTATAGAGCTTGATTTCCCGTCTGAGCCTGAACAAGAAGCTCTAGTTCCTTCCGGCCTCAAAGAGGGTTTAGGGATTAATCCCATCTACGTCGGTAAAAACAGATTAGATTATCTGGTAGAAATTGAGTCAGAGGAGATATTAAGAAATTTGGAACCAAATTTAAATTTGTTAAAAAAATTCCGGTCAGGGGGATAATTGTTACAAGCATATGTAAATCTGGAGAATACGATTTTGTATCCAGGTTCTTCGCTCCCGCTTCGGGTATAGATGAAGATCCTGTCACAGGTTCAGCCCACTCCTGCCTTGGCCCATTTTGGCAAAAACGATTGGGGAAGAGCCGATTAAAGGCTTATCAGGCATCGAGAAGAGGAGGAGTTATTCATGTATCTTTAAATGGGAATAGAGTTTTGTTAGGGGGTAATGCAATTACCGTCTTTAGGGGCGAGATAGCAATATAGGCCGGTATATTTTGGTAAATTTAAGAAAATGAGGTTTGATGCTTAATCTCTGTAAATGCAATATCTTGAAAATCTAAAAAGATTGTTCATAATACCATTTTCATTTGTGAAATGCATAAATTCAAATCCCATAAGTGTTTGAAGTTTAATTTATAGGCGGCGTAGCCAAGTGGTAAGGCAGCGGTCTGCAAAACCTATTCCACCAGTATTACAGCGTTAAAGTCCGTGTGAGAAAGTTAAAGAAAAAGCTTTATTTTATAGGGACTTATAATCGCTCAACTCAACATTGCTTATATGCTCTTTAACGGACTTTAATGGAAACTACCATCCAAACTACCACCAATTTCACCACCAATGAACTATGTCTATATCTGAAAATTAAAGAATAAAACTATGTTCTGTTAAATAATCTTTGGAATGTATTATAGTGACATTCTACTGAGCTCCTGTATATAGTGTTATTTTGCCAGATTTTTCTACTTTTAACTGGTCCAGTTCTCTGGGGGAAGGTCAGTAAAATTTACAAATCACTTTCCATTTCACCAATCTCTTTATTTAGGAAATATGATAATATAGTTCGGATAATAACAATGCCACCGAGAAAAATAAGGTCATCTTTTGTTTGATTTAGAACAGTTGTTATTACATCGGCAACTATCATTATTTCTAAACCAAGCAAGAGGTATGACCCTATATGACACCTAATAACTCTTATATCACTACTATTAAGAGTTTTATTTTTTATCCTTAACACAAAATAGTCGAACAATGCTTTTACTAAACCCCATAACATAAATAATATTGCTATTAAATCTATGATTTCCGTAATTGGGTTAAAGATAGATATGATAAATTCACTAAATTCATGCATGCTTGCACCCTAATAATTATTTAGTTTCTCCCTGTTGTATAGACCACCCAGATCAGGCACAGCGTACTCAGCCTTGGTGCAGGCTGAAAATAAAATTGCAACTATAACTAATAAGGCGCAATTGTTTTTCATGCTTGACCTCCCTCATTATACTAACACTATACTAAAACGTATTTTAAAATATATAGTATGAATACACTAGGAAATCAAGCAGGTGTGTAGGTTCACTACATACGTGAGACAAACGGGAGGGTCGAATTGAGCATAAAAGATAATCCAAATGCAGTAGAGTTTATGACGGATAAAGGGGTAACAGTTTCCGCTATAGATACGGATCAAATGAGGGAAGTGGACCGTATAGCAATGGAAGAAACGGGACCTAATCTATATCAAATGATGGAGAACGCAGGGCGGAATTTGGCTACACTTTCTATTGATATACTTGGAGATAGATGGAATGATGCGAATATTCTGGTGATGGCCGGTCTCGGCGGTAACGGCGGAGGGGGCATTACAGCCGCAAGGCATCTAGCCAATAGAAATGCAAGAGTCACCCTTTCTCTTTCAAGTCCTGACCGCCTGGGCGAAGTGCCTTCTTTTCAATATGAAATTTTTAAGTCCACCTCTGGAAGGGTTCTGGATCTAGAAGATATTGCCGACGAAGATGTTGATTTAATCATAGATGCGCTCATCGGATACAATCTCAAGGGTGCTCCGCGCGGGAGAATATTGGATTTTGTCGAGTGGGCAAATAAAAGCAATGCGCCCGTTCTATCTCTCGATATCCCCTCAGGTGTTGATTCCACTACAGGTGAAACACCCGGTGAGTTCGTTAACGCAAATTGGACAATGACCTTGGCGTTTCCTAAGACCGGATTAAGTGCTCAAAAAACAGGTGAGCTTTATTTGGCCGATATAGGTATTCCAGTCGAGACTTATAATAGGATCAACATAGATTACACGTACCCCTTTGACAGCAGATACGTTGTACCGTTGATTAGAAAATAAAAATTCGGCTCGTATATGTTTTACCAAAAATGTGTTACGGTTTTGAATGTAATCTCTTCAAACATGAAGTCTGTGGAATCTTAGTGATTTATAAGCTAGAAAATAAATAATTCCTTCTTCAAGCTTGGAGCAGAAGAAAATACAGGGATAAAAAAGTTAAAAATATATAATGAGAAAATAAATAGTTAGAACAAAGAAACACAAATTATGGGAAGAAGTCCTTGATCATGGGGAATTACCAGAGGGGAGAGTAACTACAAAGGAGGTTATATCTCAATGGTAGAATCTATATTCCACAAACTAAAATCTAAGGGTCCACT
>SMWY01000101.1 GCA_004356555.1 Candidatus Dadabacteria bacterium | reverse complement strand
TAAGGGCCTAAAATGAATAAAGTCTACGGTTTGACATACATTATGATCGGCCTTTTTCACTTTAAATAAACTACAAAACAATAGCTCATGAATAGAATAACTACTAAGTTCAATGAACTTAAAGAAAAGGGAAGAATTGCTTTAGTTACCTATATTACAGCGGGTGATCCATCGCTTGAATTTAGTGAAGAGATTGTTCTTAAGCTTGAAGAAAGCGGTGCAGACATTATTGAGCTTGGGATTCCGTTTTCTGATCCCATGGCTGATGGGCCCACTATACAATTGGCGTCTGAAAGGGCTCTAAGTTGCGGTACCACTCTTAAAGGGGTCTTAGAGGCGGTAGGGCATATAAGAAAAGTGTCGGAGGTTCCTATAATACTGTTTGGATATTTCAATCCTTTTTTTCACTACGGACTAAAAGAATTCTCAGAAGATGCAGCTCAGGCCGGAGCAGATGGTGTTCTTGTTGTAGACCTACCTCCTGAAGAAGCCGCTGAATTCAAAATACACACTGACAAAGCTGGGCTCGATCTCGTATTCCTGCTCGCCCCAACAAGTACGACTGAGAGGGTTGAACTCGTTGCAAGCCATGCAAGCGGATTTGTCTATCTAGTTTCAGTAACGGGTGTTACAGGTGTAAGACCGGACTTAAATTACTCTTTGGACACATTGGCAGATCAGATAAAGACCACAACTGGTCTTCCTGTTGGGGTTGGTTTTGGTGTTTCTTCTCCAGAGCAGGTAGAAGAAATAGCCAAATATGCTGATGCCGTGATAGTAGGGAGCGCCATTGTGAGAATAATAGAGCAGCACGGAAGCGATAAAGATAGTCTTTTAAAGGAACTCTCTAAATTTATTAATGGTTTAAGCGGGGCTTGTAATAAGCTAGGATTAGAATTGAAAGAAGAGGCAAAATAAAAGTATGCAGAAAGAGCTTAAACGATACCTTTTTATCGGAGATTTTGATTCTCTTCTCCTTGGGCTTTTCTCAAAGCGTGGTGAAGTTATATGGGTGAGCTCACTTGATGAAGCGCTTAATCAAACGGGTAATTTTTCGCTAATAATGCTGGAAAATAATTTTTTCACTCCCGAGATTTCAAACGAACTATCTATTCATTACCCTCAGACGCCCTTAATCGTAAGTAATGGGGATGAACATGAAGAGCCGCCTCCTTCAGTAAGATTTGTGGCATTTCATAAAATACTTTCCGAGCAGATTGAGCGTGAGGAGAGACTTGCAAAAACAGAGCTTCGAGTTGAGGAATTACGACAGGCTCATGCAGGAGCAAAGAAGCTTCTAATACTACTACATGATCACCCTGATCCCGATTCTATCGCCAGTGCGCTAGCTCTTAGAACTTTACTAAAAAGAAATAAGCAAACTGCAATTATAGGACATTTGGGAGAGCAGATATCCCGTCCGGAAAACGTTGCTATGATAGAGCTTCTCGAGATAGATTTAGAGACTCTTACCCCTTCCAAGTTAAAAAACTTTGATTCAATTGCTCTTGTTGATGTACAGCCACCGTTTTTCGGTGAGAAGCAAATACCTGAAGTTGATACCGTGATTGACCACCACCCCTTAGTTGGATCATACGATGCAAAGTTTAAGGAGATAAGGGCAGAAGAGGGCGCAACATCCACAATTTTCACCAAATATTTACGTGCGGCGCAGGTGGATATCTCTGAAAGACTTGCAACTGCACTCCTGTACGGTATTAAGACTGATACTATTACCCTTAACCGTGACGCGAATCCTGATGACGTGGAAGCGTTTACATTCTTATATCCGCTTGCGAACCTTGCACTCTTAAGACGTATAGAACGCGCTGAAGTGCCACCGTCCGAGATTAAGTCCCTAGGACAGGCGCTTGCCAATCACTGGATTAAAGAGGGAATTTTCTTCGTTAACGTTGGAAGGGTTGACAGGGAATATCTGATTCCTAAGACGTCAGATTTCGGGATTCAGGTAAAGGGGATCGAATGGTCTGTTGCATTTGGGATTTTAGGTAACTCCCACCTAATAATTTCCGTAAGAAATGTGGGATATGTCAAAAGTGCCGGCCGCCTGGTAAGAGATCTATTTAAAGATATAGGCAGCGCGGGCGGGCACCGCTCGGCGGCAAAGGCAGTAATACCTTTAAGTAAAGTGCGAAAGACAATAGGTAAAGGTTCTCAGGATAAGATCAAAAAATGGCTCACCGATATCTTTTCCAAAGCTGTTACCGAAAAAGCCGAAGAAGATAGTCAATAAATCATTTTCCTCCTTACATTTTTTAGTTCAATAAAACCCGGTATTACAAATTGAATACATTCTGATTTAATAATATACTCCTAGCTAATATGAGAATAATTTTTATGGGCACACCCGAGTTTGCGGTACCTTCTTTAAGGGCATTGATTGAATCCGAAGATGATGTGATAGCCGTTGTGGCACAGCCTGATAAACCCAAGGGTAGAGGCCGGAAACTCACCTCACCACCTACTAAGATTCTTGCAGAGGAATATAATATTCCTGTTTTGCAGCCTGAGAAAATTAAAACTGAAGAGTTTTTGAAAGAACTAAAGGAACTTAACCCCGATTTAATATGTGTTACTGCATACGGCAAAATCCTTCCAAAAGAGTTACTGGAACTCCCGCAATACGGTTGTATCAATGTCCATGCTTCGCTGCTTCCAAAATACAGGGGCGCAGCTCCGATTAATTGGGCTGTAGTAAGAGGCGAAAGAGAAACAGGTATTACTACAATACTAATGGATGAAGGGATGGATACAGGGGATATGCTTATAATAAGGGGAATTCAAATTCAAGATGAAGACGATGCAGGGAGTTTATCTGAGAAGCTTTCTAGTCTAGGTGGAGAGCTTCTACTGGAAACCCTCTGTCAGCTTAAAGAGGGGAAGTTGAACCCAGTTAAACAGGATGAATCTCAAGCTACTTACGCACCTATGCTTAAGAAAAGCGATGGTGAGATAAATTGGGAGAAATCTGCTTTAGAAATATGGGATCTTATAAGGGGGATGAACCCCTGGCCCGGCACGTTTACCAAATTTAGTAATAAGTCTCTAAAAATATACAACGCAAGTGTTACGCATGGTCATGGAGAGCCTGGTGAGGTAATAGAGTCAGGATTGGGCATTCTAAGAGTTGCGACTGGAGCGGGCGCTCTGGACATATTAGAACTACAATTAGAAGGCGGGAAACGCTTAGATATTAAATCCTTTCTTGCTGGAAGGAGGATTGATAAGGGCACTATTTTGGGTAACTGAAGGTCATTGTTCGCATCTTTTATTAATACCCAGCTCTAGAAGGTGAGAGCGTATCTCTTGTTTAAGAATGTCATTACTTTTTATTCCACTGCATGCCTCAATAAGAAACTTTTCAGCTTCCACTTTGGATCCGAGGTTTAAGTATAAGACTCCCAAAGTGTCCAGTGCATACGGGGGGATTTCTTCCAGGTTATTAGTTGCTCTAATCATGAGTTGAAGGCCTGTCTCATAGTCTACTCCCGTTTCAATATATAGTGACGCAAGATTATTTGCAGCTTCTAAATTTGTTTCATCTTTTTTTAGCGCTTTCTTATAATATTTTTCCGCTTCAGTATATTCACCTTTCCTGAAATAAACGTTCCCCAAATTCACAAGCGGAGTAATAAGTGTGGTGTCACTGTGAATCGCTCTTTTATACTCTCTAATAGCTAGATTATATTTGCCCTCTCTTTCATAAATTACTCCCAGATTATTATGCTCTTCTGCGCTAAGCGGGTCTTTCATAAAGATTGATCCGTGAAGGGAAGCGCAGCCTGCTAATGAAATACAAAAGATAAATAATATGATACGGAGTATGTTTAGAGAATATTTCACTTCTTTATTACTAACATCAATCTGTTCATTTTTTTCCATTCACTGTTCAGTTTGTCAAAGCTTATTTCCTGCTCACTTTCAAATCCGGTGTGAAGGAGGATCACTCTTTTCTCGTCGTTATAACCAAAGGCAACGTAATAATGAGGAACGCTGACTTTCCACTTGCCCTTCTCGACAAGTAGGATAATAGGTTGTTGATTATCTATATGCAACTTAAGTGATTCTATATCCCCGTTCGTTGTTTCCACTGAGTAGCCGTTCTCTCTGGCAAAATTCTCCATATCTGAAATAAGCGCACCGTTTAATTCGGGAATATAAACTTCCTGCCCTATTTCATCCTGATCAATGTTCTGGCCATAGAATTGCATAACCGATGCCATTGCCGCGGGACCGCAGAATTTATCTTTTTGTTTCACGAAAGGCACATTTTCTACAACCACTAGGTCATATTCATTCGCGGTCAATTCAGGTGCAGATTCTTTTTGGATGCAACTCGTTATAAAAAATATCGAAGCTAACGGAATTAGAAGTAAAAAGTAAATCCTAAACATCGAGAATTCTTTTATTTAGTTATACCCTTTTATATAAATATACTATCAGCAGTACTAGGGCGACTATAACAAGAATAGTAATTACAATTGCTAGCCCACCGTCGCCGCCGGCCGGTATACGGTCGGCAAGTGATGCTATTTGATGCACCTGCTCATCACTCATCTCGCCTATTTTTTCTGATACTTCTTCTTTAGTGAGTCCGTGACCCATCAATTTTTCCGCAACAATTTTATTCTCTAAAGCCCGCTTTACTTTAAGTTCATTTATTTCTCTTATTGTTGATGCGTTTTCCCTGGGGGATATCATTTGAGACTCTGTTACAGCTGCATTGGCGTTTGTAGATATTAGAGAAACAGGGACAAAAGTTATTAGTACTAATAATACTATCGTGATGTTATATCCTCTTCTAGCTGCAAGTATCATCCTTGGGCTCCTTTTTCTAGTGGGTTGTAAAAAGTTATATATATTAAAACTGATAAATTGTCTCAGACAAAGTGGTTTTTAAAATTGTCAATGCAACAATTTAGAAAAGTCGAATTTCGTTGCCAAAAAAAGCTTCCATGGTAGTATAACAAACCTTATGTTGCATGTATTAACGGGAACTATAAAGGGCAGAAAGCTCAAGGTTCCTAAGGGGCAAAAGATTCGCCCTACGACAAGTAGGGTCAAGAAATCGATCTTTGACACTCTGGGTGATATTTCAGGTGTGAAAGTTCTCGATATATTTGCCGGCTCGGGTGGGCTAGGTATTGAGTCTCTTAGCCGAGGGGCGGAGCATGTGACTTTTATTGAAAAGGATCCGTCAGTTTTTAAGATACTGAATGAAAATTACACACGCTGCGGTTTTTTAGATAAAGCGACACCTATTTGCTCTCACTATAAAGAAGCTTTATCAAGGATCAGGAACAAAAAGCGGATTTTCGACCTAATATTCATTGATCCGCCCTATAAGCTATATGATGATCTTGAGGTGAAGGATTTTATACTTGATGTCTCTGAATTATTGGATGAAGAAGGGCTTATTGTAATAGAGCACGACCACAAAATTGAAGATACGCCACCAGGTTTTAAGAGAACTACTAAGCGATTTGGAGGTACACATGTTAGTTATTTCAGGAAGGGTGAATAATTATGAAAATTGCAATCTATCCGGGATCCTTTGACCCCTTTACATATGGGCATGAAAATATTATCGAACGTAGTGTAAAGGTCTTCGATCAGATTATAGTAGCCGTTGCACATAATACTTCTAAAAAAACTATTTTCACAGTCGCAGAAAGAGTCGAGATATTAAATGAGGTATTTAAAAACAGAGACGATGTGAAAGTGGATTATTTTGAGGGACTGTTAGTAGAATATATAAAAAAGATGGGCACAAATGTAGTGCTGAGGGGAATGAGGACTGTTTCCGATTTTGAATTTGAGATGCAGATGGCCCTTGCCAATAAAACTCTGAGCTCTGAGCTTGAAACCGTATTTATGGTAACGGACAGTGAGTTCTCACATATAAGCTCTTCTGTAATAAAAGAAGTTGTATCGTTAAATGGATCAGCCTCACATATGGTTCCAGAAATTGTAGAAACAAGATTAAGGGAAAAGCTTTTAAGAAGTTAGGAGGATTTATACTCTATGAAATTGTCTGTACGCGCGCAAAGACTGCAACCTTCGGCAACTCTAACTATAACGGCAAAAGCAAAAGCACTTAAATCCCAGGGAGTGGATGTAATCGGATTTGGAGCGGGGGAGCCTGATTTTGACAGCCCGGATCATGTTAAAGAAGGTGGCATTCGAGCTATTAATGAAGGTATGACAAAATATACCGGAGTCGGCGGTATAGATGAATTAAAAGACGCGATTATTCACAGATTAAAAGAAGATCATAATCTTGAGTACGAGAAGTCTGAGATTATTGTATCGGTAGGTGCTAAACATACGCTCTACAATGTGACGCAAGTGCTTTTTGAAAGTGGGGACGAGGTTATTATTCCAGCACCTTACTGGGTTTCTTACCCGGAGCAGATAAAGCTTGCAGAGGCAACGCCCGTAATCCTGGATACTAAAGAATCCGAGGGATTTAAAATTAATCCCCAAGACCTTAAAAATCATATAAATTCAAATACAAGAGCTCTAATTTTGAACTATCCTTCAAATCCAACGGGGGCTACTTATAATGAACAGGAGTTAAGAGCAATCGTGGATGTCGCGATGGACGCGGGCCTTATAATAATTTCAGATGAGATATATGAGAAGATTATTTATAACGGCTTCAAGCACGTTCCTGTTGCCTCATTAGGGGAAGATATTAAAAAGTCTACTATTCTTGTAAATGGTGTATCAAAGACCTATTCCATGACCGGATGGAGAATAGGCTACGCTGCCGGTGACAAGGGAGTAATTAGTGCAATGAGTAAGCTCCAAGGACAATCCACATCAAACCCTACTTCGATTTCTCAGTGGGCTGCAGTTGCCGCTTTTACCGGTCCACACCAAATTATTGAGGATAGAACTAAAGAGTTTGAGCAAAGAAAAAACTACATTGTTCAGAAGCTAAACGACATTCCTGAAATTAGCTGCTTCAGCCCGCAGGGGGCTTTTTATGTATTCCCCAATATATCCGGATACTTCGGCAAAGCTTTCAATGGAAAGGTTATAAAGGACTCACTCGACTTTACTGAATTTATTCTCGAGGAAGCCAAAGTGGCCGTTGTACCTGGAGTTGCATTTGGTTCTGATGACCATGTAAGAATCTCCTATGCAACCTCCATGGATGATATCATCAAGGGGATGGAAAGGATTACAGAAGCGGTAAAAAAACTCTCTTAAGCCTGGTCCCACCTGGAATTATCTCTTTTTATCGTTCATTATAAAATTGCTGCGTACATTTGCGGGTTTAGCGTAAAGTGTGGGTGTAATTACTACTCATGAATAAAATAAAACTTGGTCTTCCGATCTCACTCACAGGAAATTATTCAATTCAAGGCAAAGAAAGCTTTGAAGGGGTAAAGCTTTGGGTTCGGGAAATTAATGCTCAGGGCGGAATTTTCATAAAAGACTTAGATGCGCGCCTGCCTGTAGAGTTTATCTATTCCGATGACGAAAGTTCAGTAGATAGATGTAGAGCTATTACGGAAAAATTAATTTTAGAAGATGAGGTTGATCTACTTTTAGGGCCTTATTCAAGCTCACTTGCTCTGGCCGCCTCTGAAGTTGCCGAAGAGCACAATAAGACTCTATGGAATCACGGCGGCGCTACTGATGAGATAGAGGAGAGGAACTTTAAAAACGTAATAAGCTCTATTACCCCCGCGAGCCAGTATGCAGCCGGAATAATAGAAGTTGTAAGAAAAGAGGATCCTAACGCTAGGAGAATTGCTGCGTTCAGTGCCGTGAACAGCGGATTTTCAACTCGCGTTGCAAATGGGGCTAAGCTATATGGGGAAGAGAGGGGATTTGACGTTAAGGAGTTTAAGTTTATTTCGGGAACTAAGGATTTTTCTGGCTTCCTTGATACTCTCAGAGACTATGAAGCCGATCTAATTCTTGGAATGGGGCGTGCAGAAGATGATCTTGCTCTAGCAGGGCAGATGATGGCAGAAGGGATCTACTCAAAAGCAGCAGGGTTTATAGTTGCTTCAATAAAACTGTTTAAGGATCAATTTGGGGACGCATCCGAAGGCTTCTTATCTTCTCCCCAATGGGAAAAAGGAATACAAATAAGCCCCGATATAGGGCCAACACCTGAGGAATTCTTTTCAAAATTTGTGTCTGTATACAGCAAAGCGCCCGATTTCGTAGCCGCACAGGGATACAATGTCGGAATAATAATAGAGAAGTGTATTCAGGAGGCCGGAACTTTAGATGATTTAGCGCTCAGAGAAGTCGCCAAGGGAGCTCAGTTTAGAACATTCTACGGGGATTTCAAAACAGATTCTAACGGCAATCAGATAGGGCATAAGATGGTTGTAGTACAGTGGCAAAAAGGTGAGAAAGTTATCGTTTATCCGGATTCTATCGCACAGGCTAAAATTGTATATCCCATGAAGCGGCCTCGGTGAAAATTTCCCTTTAAGTTTGTGATTAAGATTCATAGTATATAAACTCTCAAATAGAATGATAGACTTATATTAATAAAGAGATTTTTATGACTGAAACCGAAGAAAAAGTTGTACAAGCACGGGAAGTAGTGGAAAGCGCCTCCAATATAGTAGTTCTAACGGGAGCCGGGATTTCTTCTGAGAGTGGTGTCCCAACATTCAGGGGGCAGGAGGGGCTTTGGCAAAATTACAGACCCGAAGAGCTTGCGACCCCTGAAGCGTTTTGGAAAGACCCGAAACTAGTATGGGAATGGTATGACTGGAGAAGAAATGCTGTAAAAGATGCCAAACCTAATCCCGGGCATTACGCACTGGCCGAATTAGAAAACAATGTGCCAAATCTTACTCTGGTTACACAAAACATCGATGGTCTTCACCAGATGGCGGGGAGCAGCAATGTTACTGAAATGCACGGCAATTTGTGGCAGATAAGGTGCACCAAATGCGGAGATATTGAACAAAACTTTGATGTGCCGCTAGCTGAGTTGCCTCCCAAATGCAAGAAATGTGGTGAAATGGGCAGACCAAATGTAGTATGGTTTGGTGAGATGATCGAAATGTCTCTAATAGACAAGGTGCTCAAAGCAATAGAAGAGTGTCATGTAATGCTTATTATCGGGACATCAGGAGTAGTTGAGCCTGCTGCTTCGATGGGACTTGTGGCTAAGCAAACAGATAAAACTGTCATTGAAATTAACCCTGAAGAAACTCCAAGCTCGGGTCTTTATGATATAGTGATCCGCGAAAAATCCGGGGAAATACTCCCTTTACTTTTCACATCTAACAGAACATTAAGCTGATTTATTGATTGCGAGCTGCGCAGCTACTTTTATAGCCTGAATCATGCTCGAAGGATCGGCCTTTCCTTTCCATGCAATATCAAATGCGGTTCCGTGATCAGGTGAAGTCCTTATTATCGGAAGGCCAAGTGTAATGTTTACACCCTCATCAAATGAGAGCATTTTAAAAGGGATTAATCCCTGATCATGATACATTGCTACTACAGCGTCCCATTTTCCCTGGTTGGCATAATAAAATAAAGTGTCGGCGGGCAGCGGGCCTTCTATATTAATTCCCATTTTCCTAGCTTCTTTTACTGCCGGTATTATGTGATTGATCTCTTCTTTCCCGAACGCACCCGATTCCCCGGCGTGCGGATTAAGCCCGCAAGCCACTATTTTAGGGTCTCGTATATTGAAGAGGTCCTTAAGGGAGTCGTGGGCGATACAAATAGTTGAGATTACTCTGTCTTTAGTAATAAGTCCCGGGACGTTTGAAAGAGCGGTGTGTATAGTTACGAGCATTACTTTGAACTTGCTCCCTTCAAACATCATTACAGCATTGTCTGCTCCAGTAAGATCTTGTAGCATCTCGGTATGTCCGGGATAGACTGATCCTGCAAGGTGAGTCGATTCTTTACTTATTGGCGCCGTAACTACAGCATCAATAACTCCTTCCTGAGCTGAGTTAACTGCGGTGCTTATATAATCCAGACTAGCCTGCCCCGCTTTCCTGTCTACCGCGCCGGGGTTTAAGTCGTCTTTGCCGAAATTCGAGCAATCCTCTATCTTAATATTTGTTTTTAAACCACTATTATTTGCTACCATCTGTATAATCTCGGCATTTCCGAATACTACAGTTTCACATAACCCCCGTATCTCTGCACAGGAAAGCGCTTTGACAATTACCTCTGGTCCAATTCCGTTCGGATCTCCCATTGTAATGCCGATTATTGGTTTTTTAGACATGCAATCCTCTTACAAATAATTCACTATGCATAAATAAAATGACGGTTTTAGATTCTAAATAGTTTCTCGGCGTTAGCTTTAGTTATTTCTGCAATCTCATCAAATGATATTCCCCTCACATCAGAGATTGTCTCAGCCACATGTTTTACATAAGAGGGCTCATTTGGTTTCCCTCTGTGGGGAACCGGGGCAAGATAGGGGGAGTCGGTTTCAATAAGTATTTTATCCTTGGGGATTTTTTTTGCCGCTTCCCTTAATTCTTCAGATCTCTTATAAGTCACGATTCCTGAAAAAGAAATATAATAGCCTAGGTCTAAATATTTCTTTGCGGTATCATAATCTCCAGTGAAACAATGAATAACGCCGGGAGTATCCGCAGCGCTTTCCTTAGTTAAAATTTCGATCATATCCTGATCGGCGTTGCGGACATGAATGATTATAGGAAGATTGTGCTTTTTTCCCAGACGAATGTGCTCAGTGAATGAGTCTATTTGTACTTCTTTTTCAGAATTCATATAAAAATAATCAAGCCCCGTCTCACCAATAGCTACGACTTTGTCATTTTCTGCAAAATGGTCAATTCCTATAAGCACCTCTTCACTCATTTGATCTGCAGAATGAGGATGTACGCCTGTCGTAGCAAATATGTAATCATATTCTTCAGCTAATGAGATTGTAGCTTCAGTCGAGGGGATATCCGAGGATATAGAGACGATTTTGTTGATATTATTCTCTTGGGCTCTCTGTAATACTTCTGGTAGGTTCTCTAAAGAAACTAAATGAGCATGGCTGTCAATAAGCATTATTTCTCGGTTTTGTCTTTAATTATAGATAAGGGAGGCGTCTTAATGTCAGTGGATTTACCTAAATTCTTGCTTTCTAATCCCTTATCTTTTAGGAGTTCTTTTAATTCAGACATAAATTGATTCACATCTTTAAATGATCTATATACTGATGCAAACCTTACATAAGCGACTTCATCTGTTTCGTAGAGTTTTTTTATAACTCTCTCGCCAATCTCGCGGCTATCTACTTCTCTATCTCCTCTTTCTTGCAGCTCTCTTTCAAGAGACGAGACAAAGCTTTCGATTACGTCCATGCTTATAGGTCTCTTCTCACAGGCTTTTATCATTCCGGTCAATATTTTGCTTCGATCAAAAGGTTCTCTACCCCCATCTTTCTTAACAATCAGGAGTTCTACTTCTTCCACTCTCTCATATGTCGTGAAGCGCCTTTTACAGTCAAGGCATTCCCTCCGTCTTCTTATGGATGTTTCTTCCTTCGTGAGACGCGAGTCGATAACCTTACTTTCTAAGCTGGAGCAAAATGGGCATTTCATCTATACGAGCCTGTCCTTATACATTGGAAATTTATTGCAAAGTTCCCTTACATCATCTTTTATTCGTGAAAGAACTTTTTCGTTGTCGATGTTTATTAGTGCCTCATTAATAAATCCGGCGATAACTCCCATTTCATCTTCCTTCATACCCCTTGTTGTAATCGCAGGAGTTCCGATCCTTATACCGCTAGTAATTGTCGGAGGATGCGGGTCAAATGGAATCGCGTTCTTGTTTACAGTTATACCTGCAAGCTCTAATGTGTCCTCTGCTATCTTGCCGGTAAGTTCAGTTTCTCTTAGATCAATTAGTACCAGGTGAGTATCTGTACCGCCTGAAACAAGATTGAATCCTGCCTCCAACATGCATTCCCCTAGATACTTAGCGTTTTTGACTATTTGATTTTGATATTCTATAAACTCAGGCGTTAGAGCCTCTTTGAACGCCACTGCTTTTGCTGCGATAGCATGCATTAATGGTCCGCCTTGCGAGCCTGGAAAGACCCTGCTATTTACTTTTTTGGCATGTTCTTCT
>SMWY01000100.1 GCA_004356555.1 Candidatus Dadabacteria bacterium | reverse complement strand
TGTATCTGAGATAAACGTTCCGTTCTTCTCAGAAGTAGTCCCTACGGGCTCTGGACTTGTCGGGGATTACGAGCTTATAGTATGCGGCGTGAGCACTGCTAACGGAAACTCATTTAATAATCCTGCGCCTGGAATATGGACGGAGCTTGATAACGGAATTTGCGCAGGTCCCAACGGAAATTGCTTCCAAGGTATATGGGGCAGATTCACTGACAATCCGGCGTCTGAAGACATTACGTGCGAATGGACAATATCCACTTTTGTTTTTGGCGCAGGCTCTTTCAGATACAACGAGGTAGACCCTGTTGACCCTATTATCGCAGTTGCTTGTGATAGCGGAACTGGAGATGGGGCTAACATTATAGCGACAGCCCCTTCGGTTGAAACTGTAGCAGGCTCACAGGTAGCCAGGATATATACTGCCAGTAACTTAGAATCTCTAGTGACTGGTGACTTTAATGGTAACGATGACGTATCCGGCGTATTTGTATCCGTCGCTGCCGTATCGTCCGAAAACGTAATAGTGCTGGGTGTAACTCAACTTGTTTTAGTCGACGGACCTACTGGAGAGGCGCCACAATTGACGTGGGTTTAAACGCAGAGTGGAGAGCATGCACGATAGCCCTCAGAATGGTTCCTGTTGTGCGGAATATTCCGACAATGTCGGAATGGGGGCTAATCGCCTTCGCAGCATTTGTAGGTATTGCAGGAATCTGGTTCTTAAGAAGACGCCAGGTTACAGCTTAAATTTATAACTTAAAATATAATCCGGCGTTTCTTAATCGAGACGCCGGTTTTCCCTCTTAATAATTGATCCTGAAAAAGCTTTGAATCAAAAAATTCAAAAAAAATGCCAAATTCCTCTTTGAATCAGCGACTACAACGCTTATAATAGCTGGTAAGTGTATTATTCGGAGGAGATATGACAAACCAGAGACCAGCACTTAGCAGTATGATTCTATATTTGTACCTTCCCGTATTTATCATCGCTTTTTTTATATGCTCCCTACCCTCTCAAGCTCAGCCCGAAAGCCTTGAGAGATATCAAAAACAAAAGAAAACATTTTTTGAGAGATGGGCGATCAGGGTAAATGGAAATGCAGATCATATGTTTGACACGGATATTGACGGAGGAGGCAAATTTAACATAACCAGACTTGGTCTTAATCACGACGCAACTTTCACAGCCACAGAGGATTTAAACGTAACGTTTGGCGCAAGCTTTAACTATTATAATTTTGATTTTTCAGGATCCCAAGGGTTTGCAGGTTTAAGGCCATGGCGCAATGTTATTGTCTCCAACAACAACATGAGAGTAAACTATGCTTTTACAAATAATTGGGGGGTATTCGTTACCCCTATGATTTCTTACGGGTCAGAATCGGGCGCTCCATTCTGGGACTCCTTTACCATCGGTGCAATAGCGGGTGCAAGTTATACAACAGGCCCCAATTTCACGATAGGTATAGGGGGTTTTGTTGGAAGCCGGTTAGAACAGAGTGTAATTGGATATCCCATAGGTTTTATTGACTGGCGGATCACTGAGCTCCTCAGATTATCAGCGCTTGCAAGCGGAGCTAGAAACGATTTCGGACCCAAAGCAGAATTATCTTACGACCTGGGAAGAGGGTTTAAGGTGGCCTCATCCGTGGGCTATGAGCTTAAGAGGTTCAGGCTTGATGAGAAAGGAAACTTTGAAAGAGGAATTGGAGAATTCAGAACCCTCCCTCTTGCAGGAAAAATTTCGTATACTGTAAATAAACATTTAACTCTAAATACTTATGGAGGCTGGCTCTTTGACGGCTCACTTGAGCTTGAGGATAGTAGGGGAAAAAGAATTAGAAAAGAAGATTTCGATGCCGCGCCCTTTATTGGCGCCAGCGTAACTATAAGGTTATGAAGAACAAAAGAACAGTATTCTGGTTTAAGAGAGACCTGAGAATTGAGGACAATACAGGATTATTTCACGCCGTCAGTGAGGGACGTGAGATTCTCCCTATCTACATACTTGATGATGATATTTTAAGGAAGTGTCCTCCGCGTAGTAAACGACTTGGGTTTTTCTTCGACGCCCTTAAAAAACTTGACAATGATCTACGCAAGCTGGGTTCATACCTGTTTGTACAAAGAGGTAGGGCAGAAGAAGTATTACCCAGAATTATCAGGACATATAACGCTGATTCCGTTTACTGTAATAGAGCTTACGGTTTTTCGGGTATAAGCAGGGACCTAAAGATAGAGCATTTATGCAAATCAAGCGGGATTACCTTTAAGAAGTTCGACGACACTTTCTTGGTACCTCCCGAGAATATTGACCAGCGTAAAGTTTTTATCCCTTTTTACAGTCTTTGGAAAGGTAAGCAAAAAAGTCAGGAACTGCCTGCACCTGAGAGGATTAATTCACCTGAAATTTTAACTGTATCACTTGAGAGCATGATACAGGAAATAAGCCACACTAAGAATACACATTGGCCTATCGATTACCCTGATCAAAGATTATGGAGCTTTAATTTTAAGGAATACAACGAGAGGAGAGACCATCTGTTCATCGACGGCACTTCCAGACTCTCGCCTTATTTAAGGTTTGGAACAATATCGGTGAGAAAGGTATATAAAGCTGCGCTGAAGGATTGTCCCGAGCCTAATGTATATGTATCGGGAATTGCCTGGCGTGAGTTTTGGTATCACATAATGCACTACTTTCCTGAGACCAAGGATATTGAGTTTCAGGAAAAGAGAAGGAACATAAAGTGGATAAATAACGAAAGCTGGTATAGCGCCTGGAAACAGGGGCGTACCGGATATCCTGTTGTCGACGCCGCCATGATACAGCTTAAGGAAGAAGGCTGGATGCCTGGGAGAGCCCGAATGATTGTGGCTTCATTTCTTACAAATGACCTGCTCACAGACTGGAGATGGGGAAATAGACATTTTAAAGAACATTTGATAGATTACGATGAGACGGTCGATATAGGCAATTGGCAATGGTCGGCATCGTGCGGGGCTGACCCAAAACCCCTTAGAATCATTAACCCTATACGTCAGTCCCAGAAATTTGATCCCGATTGTAAATATATAAAAAGCTACATACCGGAGCTAAAGAACCTGGAGCCAGAGAAGATACATAACCCGCTCACCTACAAGCTCCCATACCACCAACCTATCGTGAACCACTACGAGATGAGAAACCTGGCACGCGAAGCGTACTCCGGGGGCAGGATAGACGCAGATTACATATCCAAAATTGAACATGACGAAGTTTTACCAAAGTAATTTACAAACTCCACTATCTGGTAGATTCGGAGCGGCACATTCCTACCTCACAAGCAAATGGAAGGAGATAAGAGGAGCAATTACGGCAGACCGGAGTCAACCTCCACAGTGCAGTAGCTCTAATAATGAGAAAATTTCCAAAACCTATTGTAGTTAGTAGCATGTGTTTTGGGTTTGATGCCTGCCGTTATAACGGAGCGATGATCCCTAATAATTTCGTACAGAGGTTAGAGCCCTTCGTAAAATTCATGCCCATTTGCCCGGAGGTGGAGATAGGCCTTGGAATCCCTAGAGATATAATTAGAGTAGTTGAAAAAAATGGAGAAAAATTTCTACTTCAACCAACAACGGGAAAAGAGCTCTCAAAACAGATGTACAAATTCGCCGAGAGGTTTTTAAGCTCTTTAGACTCGGTAGACGGCTTTATATTAAAGAGCCGCTCCCCTTCTTGCGGCATTAAAGACGCTAAGGTATTTCGTGATGCCCAGAGCCCTATGCCTATAGGTAAAGGCCCAGGGCTATTTGCGGAGAAAGTGTTGGAGAAATACCCGGGTGCAGCTCTAGAGGACGAGGAGCGCCTTAGAAATTACAATATTAGAGAGCACTTTCTTACTAAGCTTTATACGCTTGCAAGGTTCAGAGAAGTAAAGAAGAAGAACACAGTGCGAGCACTTGTGGATTTTCAGTCGGATAACAAGTTTATATTCATGTCCTATAACCCAAGGGGGATTAGGGCGCTTGGAAGGATAGCCGCTAATGAGAACAAACTCCCGATTGAGAATGTAATCCCTAAATATGAAAAACACTTGCAAGATGCTCTCTCTAAAAATCCCAGAAGGTCCTCACATATAAACACACTCATGCATGGGATTGGCTATTTTTCTAAGAAACTAACATCTAAGGAAAAAGCGTATTTCTTGACCCTTCTTGAGAGCTATAGAAGTGCCAAGATACCACTGAGCGCAATCTTGACTGTGCTTGAGGCTTGGATTGTAAAATATGATGAGGAGTACTTGGCGCGCCAGACATTCTTTGAGCCCTACCCCAGAGAACTTACAGATATCTCGGACTCTGGTAAAAGCCGAGCTATCTAACTTATTATCCTTCGTTTACGCAAACTTTCTATTCCTCCTGCAGAAAAGCGGCGCTCCAATACCGAGCGTTAACCTAGTTATCCAAATCGTCTAGAAATGATATGACTTCATTTGAGAAGTTTTTATTTCTAAGAAGTGTGATATGACTGCCTCTAAGTGTTACGCCTCTGGCATTAGGAAAGAAAGATGCGGCTTCTTCAGCACTGTACTCCCTTGAAGCGTTAATTACCAGTACGGGAAGATGTATTTTCTTTAGATCCCAATGGCTGAATTCGGGATAGATATTTCCCCCAAGACGAGCAGCAAATGCTTTACGGTCCCCACCAGTTTTCTCAGCAAACACCCTATACTGGTCCTTCTCCTTGGGATTATCATCGAGCATATTTTTGACTTTCTTTTTTCTCTCCTTATCACTCAAAGTCCAGTCTTTGTCATAAATATGAAGCCCCGCAAGTACAAGGCTCCTCATTCTACTGAATATAAGCGCTGCCTCTATTGCTACTTTTGCGCCCATCGAATAGCCAATTATATCGTAATCATAGAGCATGAGATACTCGGCTATTGCTCCTACATCTTGGGCCATAGCGCGGTTCCAGTAGCTGTAAGAGGTATGGGGTTTTCCTGACTCCCCGTGACCGCGGGCATCCATCATAATCACCCGCCGCCCTGAGTTTAAGAGGTTCTCTGTAATACCCGACTTTCCCCAATTAATATCACTGTTGGCTGTAAACCCGTGGAGGAGCAGTATAGGATCCCCCTCCCCCATGTCCCAGTATGCGATTTGGACCCCGTCAAAGCTTTGGAACCTTTCCATATATAGTAATATTGTAGCATAAGGACAGAGTATGCGCTTCTATGGCAGGTTTTAGGAAAGAACTAATAAATTTTCAAGATACTCAAGTCTGAGAGATGAACTTTTCCCCGTCACGCAATATTAGTTCTTAGCTTACAAAATCAGAGTTATTTATCTAACCAATGACTCCGCGAATTCCTCACCGAGTCCAACTTCAGCACGTTTTTCTCTCTCCTTTATTACTATGGAATGGGTATATAGTTTAGTTTAAAGCATAAACATTCTAATGCTAATACTTTTATAATTCTCAGCAAATTATTAGGGTATAGTTTAAATATTGTACTATGCTAGTCTTAAGAACTTAATAACGGAGGAAGATCATGAAATACCGCACATTTTTCATATTAGCTTTAGCACTGCTACTACCTTTGGGATACGCATGTGACAACAACAATAATAGTAACGCACAGGATATGGATGAGCCCGGGACGGAGATGACAGATTGCCCCTGTTTTACGAAGGAGGATGTCTTGAATATGGGCAAGAATTCCACAGAGGTTATTTGTGAAAATTCAATCTGGGGGCTTCTTTTAATATTACAGGGCGATGATAGATCCGAAGCTAATGCGGGGTGCAGTTCAACCAGCACTGATTGCACATGTGGCACGGGATCGTTGCCTAATGTCAGCTTTACAAATATTAGCGCTCAGGAAACGGGCGTATGCATTGAGATTCTGATAAATAGCCTTGTACAATTCGGTCGTGATGGTGGGGTTTTTGTAAATGACTGCACTTTCCTATAGGGCGAAGATGGCAATATCTTATTAAGAACTTAATAACGGGGGAAGATTATGAAATACCGCACAATATTTATATTAGCTCTAGCGCTTTTACTGCCTTTTAGTTTTGGATGAGATAACGACACAAACAGTAATGCTCAAGACGGACCTCCCGGGGGAGAAGAGCCGATGAATATGACTCAAGCTGTAGGCTAAATTTATATTAAAAGCATATAAAAACCGATCGAAATTGATCTAATAATTAATATTTATAAAAATCGCGAAAATTATATGTTAAATTTAAACAACTAATGGTGTGTGATATAAAACTGCTCAAATTGACAATACTAATGTTTCTTCTACCGATGCTTTTTGCAGTAAGCTGCGGAGGCGGAGGGATGTATATCCCGCGCGCGAGTAAAACCAAAAACGTCCCCCCGCCAAAAACTAAGGAGGTGCAAGCAAAAGAGACTCTTAAGATTGACACTTCCGCAGAGAATGTGTTTAACGCCCCGTTTATAGATGTGTGGATTGCAGCAATAGAAAGCGTTAAATGGATCAAGTGGAACATAGCTTTTATAGACGAGCGTGAGGGGGTCATCAGACTTAAAGAGGCATACGCGTATAGAAGATCAGGGAAACTGCTTAGGACATACAGCTGGCCCACCAAAGAAAACCTGCAAACTTCCAGCATTAACGATTACCTGGAAAAAGTAGGCCGTTATAGCCCAGGCGGATCAAACACGGTATTTACCCAGGAGAACCTGAAAATGACTGTAATTACGCTGTCAGACGACGTTACCGAAGTGGATATAGACTATACGATTAGACCTTACACATTCTCGGGGAAAATAGGCTATGAAGTAGAGTCAAGAGGATTCATCGAATCACTTTTGCTCGAGCGCATAAAGGAATCCCTTGACGGAAGGCCCCTTGCTAAGAGATAATATTTTGTGACCGTCATTTTACTATGCATCGGAATTGTAGTCACTTTTGGCATAATGTTCTGGCTCGACAAAAAACAGGGCCCTGAACCCACACCTGCCATTGTGCACCTGTTCGACGTGCTCAAGAGCCTGAGATGGGATATGAATGAAAACGATATTAGAGCTACTTTTAACGGGTTTAAGCACGGCAGCACTTCAAAATTAAATAAAAAGAGCACCCTTAGCCGTAAGGAAAATTTTGAGGGTCAGGAAATCTATACCACTTTTAGTTTTCCCAGAGAGAACGGAGAAAAAGTAAATAAAGGCGAGATAAGACTCTCACGGGTGAATAAAAAGGATATTGATCTACTATTTAGAACCGTATGTAAAGCGTACGGTAATCCTCAAGAAAGTGGCACGAATAAAGACGGGGCCGTAAAGTGGGCTACTGAAATAGGGGTGTTAACACTGGAAAACCCCGCTCCTGAGGAGTATTTGCTAACCCTTACGGAAGAAGATACTAAGGTTTAAAAAGACCCATAGCGCTTATGATCTGATCCATGTTCTCATGCGCTTTATCATGGGCGCGTTTGGTGCCCTCTCTTAAGATATCCCTTACGTCATCCGGGCGGCTCTCGTATTCACTTCGTTTTTCCCTAATAGGTTCAAGTAAGTCGTTAATTGCGGCTGAGAGTTTTTTCTTTACCTCTACGTCCCCAACATTACCGGTTCTATAGCGGTCCTTAAGATCATCGATCTCAGCAGTGTTTTTGTTAAAAGCGTCGTGGTAAATAAACACCGGGTTTCCCTCAACCTTTCCTGGGATATCGGCCCGTATGCGATTGGGGTCGGTAAACATACTCATTACTCTTTTATTAACCTGCCCTACGTCATCCGAAAGATATATGCAGTTATCTAAACTCTTACTCATCTTCCTGTCCCCGTCTAAGCCAACCAGACGAGAGGTTTTACTTATCACTGGATCGGGCTCTTGGAAAAACTCACCGTATAGGAAATTGAATCTGCGTGCCAGCTCTCGAGTAAGCTCTATATGGCTTAGTTGGTCTTCACCCACAGGAACCTTTGTAGCTTTGAACATCAGGATATCCGCTGCCATAAGCACCGGGTAGCCGAGAAGCCCTACTGAGTAGTTATCCCCTACCCCCATATCTTGTATCTTATCTTTTAGAGTCGGGATACGCTCGGCTCTGGGAACTCCGCATATCATTGCGAGTATGGCGTAGAGCTCTGTAATGTAGGGAATCTGTGACTGGACGTAGAAGGTAGATTTCCCAGGGTCCATGCCGACGCTCAGCCAGTCCATAACCATCTCAAGCGTGTTCTGCTCTACCTCTTTTACTTTATCGTAGTGGGTCGTGAGCATGTGGAGATCGGCTACCAGAAAATAGCAGTCGTAGTCGTCCTGAAACGCGATCCGGTTATAGAGCGAGCCCACCAGGTGGCCAAGATGAAGCCTTCCCGTTGGTCTGTCCCCGGTTACTAGTACGGGTTTAGCTTCTGCCATGATTTAAATAATCCTCCTGAATCTATACGAGACATAATAAGAGTGTTTTTTAGAGAAATAACACGAAACTCTTTTTGAAAAACAACACGAATGTGTTTTGCCCAGTAATATACACGTTCTTTTGGAAATTGGGATATAAAACTTACAATTGAACTGGAGAGTGACCACCACTAGGAGCTAATCGGATCATCATCACTTGATACGGTTAAGCTCATATCCACAGACAAAGTCGGCGATCTTAGCGCTTACCGTGCCGGCAATTATCGGCTTAGGGTCATAGGGGACACCCTGATTTTCAACAAGCCTGCCAAGAGAGTCGTAAAATTTGGAATCTGTATAAGAATATGTTCTATTCTCGCAGTTAACAGTTGAATTGATCCACACCTCTTTGTATGCGAGACCGTCGGTATCACGCTCAGCTTCTTCAAACTCAAGCTTGCTCCAGGAAGTAGTTAGGCTGTTTTTGCTCTCAATTGTCTCGGGATCAACAAATATGGAATAGTTTCTCTCACCTGTAACCCCTCCCACGAAAAACCATGAATCTTCTTTTGAAATTGCCTTGTAACTCTTAATTTTTTCGGGCCTAGGGTATGTTACCGCAGTGTCTTCTTGGGCTTTAGATGTAATATGCGCAAGTATTGTAGTACCACCTGAGTCCTTTTTAGTTACCGGGTTAGTCTCTTTCACTGTCTCGGCTTGGGGAACCTCTTCAACTCGAGGGTCAGGCTCGCTAATGTCCTTTTTAACGCAGGAATAAACTCCAGTTAAAACAAACAGCCCTAAAAATAAAATTATAGATATGCCGGGTTTCATAACCTATGCCTTTTTCAGATTCCTAAAAACACTATAATCGATATTCAGCAGTGATAATTAGAGGGGAAGAATAGGAGAATGTATGCATTTTCCCGCCAAAGTACTCATGCATACATTCTCTATAATGTATTTATTAGGCCGTCAAAGTATTACTCACTTTTATCAGATTTACTATCAGATTGTGTATTGGTATTCTTTTGGGCTTTTCGCTCCTGTATTCTAGCCAATTCTTGTTCTTTTAATTTTATAAGCGTATTCCTGTCAATTCTTGTAACCGGGGTCAGCTTAGCATAATTCTTTGGCCCCACTGCATCTCTAATTACTGTCATAGCGTCTATAAACATATCCGCAATTTTTTTGTTAACTACATCTGTTTCCTTCACTATAGTCTTCAATTCTGCAGGATCGAAATCAGCTTTCTGCAACTGTAGCATAAATTTTCTTTGTAGACCGCGGGATTTGCCTTCTTCTTGAATTATTGGACCAATATATTTTGCACGGATTTCTTTTACTTTACGGTCCTGCTGTTCACTTAGATCAAGTCGGCTAGTCTTGTGAAGCATACTCATAAGCATCCTGCTGTATCTGCCGCTCTTTATTTTGGCTACTTTTGCTTTTCTGAACCCTTCCCTGTGCCTTCCAGTATCTTGCTCATTTTCCGCTATAGCAATACCTGCTGTAAACATTAGAATAATTAATGGAAATAATACCAATCTCATAAAAAAAACCTCCTGGGTATAGTGTTATCTATATATTAACCTATCTTTCGTGATTTTTGGTGCATTTTTTACCGCGTAAGAGAATTTTACACATTCTCTTCAAAAATCCAACTTAAATTAGGCTTGAAATTTGAGTAGCACTACAAATGCAATTATTTACAGATAACACTTCAACCAAAGCTCTAAAACTATGATTACATAGTTTTTCTCGTCTTCTGAAAGCTCGTGATCTTTAGCAGGGATTCCATGCCATTTTTGGAGGCACTTACGGCAGCAGGTGCCCGTGGCATGCTGGGCTATAAATACCGGGTGGTTACGCATAGGGGTCTGCTTGCCGTCGTTAGGAGGGTTGGCAGGGGCGAGTCTTTCATCTATAAAATCCCGTCCGTGATCCATAATCACTTCGAGCCCTTTGGAATTTAGATACTCGAGCTCCTTTCCTTTTAAATTAAAGCTAGATCTAAAGCGGGACTTACTCAGTTTTTCAAATAAGAGGTCTAAATCTCTCATGAAGGATCGTCGGTTTTATCCTCATGCCGTTTAGTATGGCGCTTAATTATATCAAGAGTCAATATGGACTCGGCTGCAAGCTTTGATACAGCAAAAACAATACATGCTACGCCTATAACCGTTGCAATCTCGAGTACCACCGTTGAAGTTGTAATTCCCCAGCTGTTAACAAGAAACGCTACGAGTGAGCCGAGTGAAAAGAACGCTACGCTTAAATATAGCGCAAGCAGACTGTTCCTAAACAGATGCGCCCTTCTTAACTCCTGCGTAACCCTCTCAGTTTTGACTATGCATTCCTCCTTAGAGAATTCATGGATCATGCTGTTTACATCCGTATATCTTTGGGACGTAGACATAATCAACAGCGCAACTCCAGGTATATAGGTAAGGGGGATTAACAACTCCAGTGCATTTATATCCATAATTGGCACTCCTTATGAGAATAAAAATTTATAATACCATATATTAGAGCTACTCTGAGACAATTGGTTACGGTACTTTGTGCAGTTTATGTACTATAGTTGATTATTTATTCTATCGTTTTTTTAATTCCTGCTTTATAATAGTGCACCTATGTTAAAGAGACGTACTTTGCTGTTGTTTATGATCCCAATATTGGCAGGGGCTTTTATAGGGGTATTTTTCTTGTACCCTATTAATGAATTTGTGTATTTCCATGAGCACGACCCCAACACGGGCCTCGGTTTGGAATTTACGCTTGAGCAATTATGGCTTGGGATAACCGGGCATTATCCGGTTAAAGTACCTTTCTATGCCGGGGTCGGCGCGTTCTTAGGATTACTTGCGGCATTTTTCTTTAACTCTCTTTATAAAAGCACGGTTCAAATAAAGCAGCTTAGCGATGAGCTTCAAAAAGACCTTTTTGCCCTGATATCTCACGGCGAGAGCGCGACTGCCGAGTTTAAATCCTCATTTAAATGGGATATTAGGGAGTCTAAACCCAATAAAGCTCTTGAAGATGTGATTCTAAAGACTCTAGCCGGGTTTATGAACGGCGAAGGGGGCTCACTGATAATTGGGGTTGCGGATGATGGGGAGATCCTGGGTCTAAAAGCAGATTACAATATACTTAAGAAGAAGGACCGAGACGGTTTTGAGCAGGCCGTAATGGCAGCCGTGGCAACCAAGCTCGGCACAGACGCGTGTCAGTATTTGCAGCTTGTTTTTCACGACGTCGACGGCAAAGACGTATGCCGTGTAATAACAGGAAAATCCCACCGCCCTATCTACATAAAAGATGGCAATGCGCTTAAATTCTACCTCCGCACAGGCGTCAGCACACGCGAGCTAAATGTGCAGGAAGCTGTTGAGTTTATTTCCACAAGATGGGGGAACTGATATCCGTTATATATAGCCCCTACGTACTCATATCCTCTATAATTGCACGCCAAATTTTGGGATCAGAGGCTTCTTTGTCAGTAATTTTTATAGTTCCATCCTGAAGATCATGCATAAAATTCTTTAGAGTGCCGTAGCTAGCCGCTTTTACCCCAAGAAATTTTGTGTTCTTAACCGCCATATATTTTGGTAGTCTATTATTTTCCACAATGAATCGGATAACATTCAACGTTTCCTCATGCTCCATCAAATCCATGTGTTTTTTAGCTTTTTTAAGATTGTATACCCTGTCATCAGGTATTTGAGCCAAACAGGCAGCCCATGCAGGAACAGTGCCGTCTCCTGGACCGCGGTCTTCTTTTTTGACCTTTATTGGCACCTTTTGTAAATATGGATCGTACGGATGGCTAATCCTCTTCCACCTGAGCCTATTTGCTGTCTTGTTATTCTCAACTCCGCGAATATGATAAATTCTGTCCCTAACCGCTTTTGGTAGTGTCCTAGTGTATTTGTGTCTAGCCTTCTTGGCATCTAGTAAATACTTAGAGCTTACCCAGGATGGGAATCTATTCTTTGAGTTCGGATCGTAGGGATCAAGTTCAATATTTGGGTCATCTGCATCTATCATTGGATACTCACTCAGACCAAGCTTTGCCCCGTCTCTATCAAACGTTTCTTTATCAAGGTAAAGGAATATATAAGGTCCGGGCATAGAACCCATTATTTTGGCAAGTTCCTTTTTATCGTACAACAACAGGTGTAATTTCTTCTCCCCTATGTAATAGCGTTTGATTTGGCCTGAATTAGCATAAAAAGGTGTTGCAACAGTTATAACTTTATCAATCCACTCGCCCACTTTACTCGAATTAACAGTCTCGCCATGAAAAATGTTTTGAAGAAACAGAGTTGCTATAAGCCCACCATGACTATGACATATGAGAGTGGTGTTCGAAAGTGGGTTCGCTTCACCTGTAGACATCACGAGGTTTTTGAATTCAGCAAGAAATTCTTCAAGGAGATTAGCACACTCAGAGAGCGGGCGTCTCCAATCAAATCCATATTCAAAGTAGTTGTAATCCCGTAATTTGAAATATTTTTTTGTACCATCATAAACTACTATTAAGTAATCCAGAGCTCCGTCTGCTCTTATAATATGACTACCTTTATCATGGCCGTCAGCATCAATTTTCAATTTGAGCGCATCTTTAGTGGGGGGAAATATCCCCTTATCAATCCAAACATCATCATATTTAAATGAAACTGGCGAGGGTTTATCAAAACGCTTAGTAGTCCTTTTTAATAGAGAACCTCCACCGCCAGGAAGAAGTATTATGGTTTTATGCTCAGGGTCATACTTATGTGCTAATTTTTTGGCTTGATCAAGATTTTTGAGTTTAATCTCCTGAATACGTATTTTATGATAATCCATAATTACCTCCTGTACTAAGGATCAAATCACTCAAATCGCTTGGGTTAAGTTTGGAGTGTATTGCCATCTAATTCCTACCCACTTCTAATATTAGAATATCAAATAGACTAATTCAATAACTATTTCGTATTCAGATGTATTATCGTTACGATAGGCCTTACAAAAACTTGTTGACCGGAGCAGAGTTTAATTCAACAAGGCATGTGCGCGAAACGTACCGGCGGTTAATCAGAAACTATAAGCACCGCATTTAGTTAGAAATAGTCCGCGGACAGTGTCCGCTCCCATAGTATGTTTACAGAACTCAGAAGCCAGTTAGAAATTGTACGCCCAGCGCGTAGCTGCCCGCCGGACAGAGTCCGGTCCCATACTAGTTCTAAGAAACCCTGAAGCTAGGTGGAATCCAGCAACTCCTCGTAGTCCACAGCAGATATTTAGAAATTGTACGCCCAGCGCGTAGCTGGACACAATGTGTCCCAATATATAATGTCTCTGAAACTCTTTAGATAGGAAGAGTCATTTAAGTTATAGTTAGAAGATACTTAGAAATTGTACGCCCAGCGCGTAGCTGGACACAATGTGTCCCAATATACAATTTCTCTGAAACTCTTCAGATAGGAAGAGTCACTTAAGTTATAGTCAGGAGATACTTAGAAATAGTCTGCCCAGCGCGTAGCTGT
>SMWY01000014.1 GCA_004356555.1 Candidatus Dadabacteria bacterium | reverse complement strand
CTATATTCTTTTGAATAATATTGAGCTTATATATGGAGGCTGAGTATTCACTGGCTATTGCGGCAAGATTTTTCTTTCTGTAGGCAAGCTTAGCCGCTTCAGCCGTACTTGAGGTTTCAAGGAGTTCAAGACCTGAAATATTTTTATTTATCCACTTCTTGCACTGAGCAATCGCCTGTGGATGGGATGCGACAATCCTGATATCCTGAATATTTCCGTTCCTAGATAGAAGAAAGTGGTTTATCCTTTCAAAGAGTTCAGCCGCTACTTGAAGATGTGACCGTGATAAAAGATCAAGCACCATAGTTACTGAACCCTCAATTGAGTTTTCAACCGGTACAACTCCAAATGAAGCTCTCCCGTTTTCCACTTCCTCAAATACTTCTTCGAAGCTTCCTACCGGTATAAGCTCTGCCGAACCTCCGAACTCATGAAATGAAGCCTGGTGAGAGTAGCTCCCTTCAGGTCCCAGATACGCAACTCTAGTTGGCTGTTGTAGGGAACGGCAAGCAGAAATTATTTCCCTGAATATTTTTAAAACCGAATCGTCTGAGAGTGGACCTTCATTAAGTTCTTTTAATTTTTTTTCAATGACCTTCTCTCTGACCGGGTCATATACCACTACAGAATTTTCCCTTTTCAGCTTTCTAATCTCAAGAGCTATATCACCCCTATCGTTTAAAAGCTTAAGTATCTCCTGATCGAGAGAATCTATCTTTTTCCTAAGTGTGTTGAAGTTAGTTGAAGAGCCCATTTTATATCTGCAATAAAGGTTTGAGAGAATGATAGCAACAGGGTAATTATAAGTCAAATATCCTCAAATAATAAGGATTATTTCTATATATATATGGTTTTTAAGCTCTATAGAAACCTCATTAAAAGCAAGAAGTAATTTAGAGCCCCCGTTTCTCCTTATCCGAGTCTAAGGGAGGGGCTTTCTCTAGAACTGTTTTTTTTACAAATATAGGTGAGTTCATTCTTAATGCAAGCGCGATTGCATCACTCGGACGGGCGTCAATTTTTGACACTTTCCCATTTACAGAGAACTCTACCTGAGCGTAAAAAACCTGATCGCGAAGATCAACAATTACTATCCTCTCTACCTTGGCTTTCATCGTTCTAATAATTGCCGCTATTAAGTCATAAGTGAGGGGACGAGGAGCAACTTTTTCAGACAATTCTAATTCAATCGATCGTGCTTCACATAAGCCTATCCAAATTGGGAAAACGGTATCTTGTTCCTTATTCGTTAAGAGAACAACAGGGCTTTGCGCTTTTTGATCAAACACCAGAGCTTTTATCTCCATCTCCTGCTCCGCTTTTTCTTCACCTTTCTCAGCTTCTGCTGTGACAGAAATAAAAACTAGGAAAGTTAATACTAAGATTTCAAGAAAGAAGATTCTTTTCATAACGTCACCCCAACGGGAAGAATATCATATATTTTTTAAAAACCATACGTAAAAATACCTACTAGTATTAAAAGTTAAATATGCGGATTGACAATCTAAGAAATTCAATACCCATCTATTTTTCTCCTATCATATAACGGCAACCCATTGGTCCAATTTTTGCCGAGTGGACCTCACCGGCCGGCACGTCAAACCTTTGCCCCGGCTCAAATGTAGTTGTTTTCCCCTCTGAAGTTACCGTGATATTGCCTTCCAGAATAATATGTGCGGTTATACCAGAATGTGTATGGTCCGGATAGTAAGCGTTTGGGGAATCGCGGTGAACAAAAATACCTGAAAAGCCCTCCCGCCTAAGCTTTTCCTCTAGTTCTTTTTCAGCCAAAACCAAGACTCCTCGGACTGCCGGAGAAACTAAAACCTTTTTACGGAACCCTTTTCGAACCTCGGGTTCTTAATCGTACCTACTATCTTACCACCCAAACTCCCGTCGCGATATTTGGCTAAATATGGTGATAAGAACGCCTTGTATTTAACAAGATCATTATCGGTGATTTCAATACGGTATCCTAAGTCCAGAATACCGCCGCCTTTAGATATTTCCCAAAGAAGAGGCGCAGTGCCGGTGATTTGAAGATCAATACCCTCGCCTTTCACACTTAACTCTTTGATGTTTGTTAGTTTATTCTCTATGATGCCGTTAAATCTTGATTTCAAATTGCCTAAACTTGGGAGTTTCATACCTTTTACTTTTAGGTTATCTATCTTAAGCCCCTCTACTTCAAAGCTAAACTCTCCTTTAGGCACTGGGTCAAACTCAACGTATAGCTCACCGCTCAGAATACCATTAATTAGTATCTCTCCACTGCCATCACCAGAAATCAAGTCAGGGATCGAATCAATCTTGAGTTGTTTTATAGATACCTTTATCTCTTGAAGGCTGTTTTTTTGCTTATTGAACCTGACTGCGCCTTTTATTTCCCCTCCATACAGCTTAGCATTAAAAGGAACTTTCGGAGAATCAGAAAAGACTGAAAAGAGTGAGGGTTTTATAGTTAAACTGTCCAGTTCCAAAAACTGATTCTGAGATTTATATATCTTAACTCCTTTAAGATTTACATTGAGTAAAGGGGAGATGTCTGCATTTTTGATATCAATCTTATAGGGGGTGCTGTTTTGAATCTCAGAGATAATTCTCTGCTTTACAATATCCCCGGGAAAAGTCATAAATAAAAAGACAAAGAAAGCCACTACAAAAAAAGATATGTATGATAGCGGTACGAAATATTTATAATTTCTGATCTTATCTTTCATATTAACTAACCTGCTTGAACTCATAGGTAGATACGCGCAACTTCACATTCATCGAATCAGATTTACCTAACTTTGTGCTTATATTTACATTTGAAACTTTAAGCGAGGGTTTATTTTGTAATTTATATAAAATATCCACCAAATTCGAGAGCGATATTTTATTTAACTCTACATCAACGCTTTTTTCCTCATAAAAGTCTTCATTAGAATTTGTTCTAGAGTTTACATCTCTTATTGAAAAATTCGTTCTATCAAGCTTCTCATTCAACAGTATCTTTTCAACTACAGAAATAAGTGCTTCATTTTCTTTCTTTATTTTGCTGGACAACTCTACAATCTTCTTATTCGAATCTTCATATTCAGCTTTTAGCACTTTTACTTCCCTAAGCTCTTTTTCAAGCTGGGCAGATCTTTTTTGTAGATGATCCGTCCCAGAAGAATACGAATGAAAAACAAGATATATCACTATAATAACTATAGCCAATCCACCCAAGAGAAGAGCTCTTCTGTCCCGCTCTGTAGATGTTAGGGAATAAAATTTCTCCCGAGATTTTTCGATAAACTCTTGAATTTTTTGCCTTATAGAATCTATATCCATATTAAGCCTTTGATTTTAGTACAACTGATATCTCAAATTTCGTCTTACCGCCCTGCGCATTTCCAGTTTGATTTCTCGTCACTGTCTCAAACAAACCGGATTTCGTAAGCGCTTCCTCTATTTCAGCAACTTCCTGATATGACCTGCATATACCTTCTATCCTTATTTTGTTAACTGTTTCAAACTTGATTAGATTAACGGTTAACTTAAGACTTTCGGGTAAGCTGCTAGAAATATCCTTCAAGGCATCAAGCGGCGTACGCCCATCCTGAACCCCCTCAATTAGATCGAGCTTTTCTCTAACCTTTCCAACCTCACTTTCCATAAACAGTTTGGGTTTTGGAATTACTTTCACATCAGGAAATGTATCTTTGACAACTTGGGCTATTTGAGTCTCCATCTGATTGACATTGCTTTTAAGTTCATAGTATCTGGACGCAGAACTGTATATTAAAAACAGTATCAATATAGTAAGTAAGGCTCCAGGAACCATGAATACCTTTCTTAGCTCATGGTCTACTCCGGTATATTTAAATTCATTTCTCCGAAAGTTTAAATATCCATTTTTATACGCACTCCCGTAAAGGGCCATTGCATAAGACTTAGCAAATACAGGTGAGTTATCAGCACCAAGCTCAGGTATATATATCTTTCTCACATCCCTGTTAAGCTCGTCTTTAAGAAAATCACTAAAACCCTTTATGAGTGAAAAAGAACCAGAAAGCTCCACAGTCTTAATTTTATCTTTAAGCTCAATTTCAAAAAACTGTATAGTCTTTTTTATTTCACCAAGTATCGGAGATAAATACTCTCTTATGTTTTGTCCTTCATCTTCACCCAAGGACATTTTACTAAAATCACTATTATCAGAAGAGTCGCCGTTATGATAAAGTTTATTAAAAAAAGATTCAACGGGCTTAGTAGATGACCTAACACGTCTGATGCCGCTTTCATCAAAGAGAGAATAACTAATTTCAGTTTCCCCTATATCTATCAAAAGCAAAGGCCTCTCACCTGTAATCAAATCGTTTAAAGCCCCAAACGCTATAGGGGTGTAAGTGATAATTTTCGGATCTATTCCACTTTCATTATAAGATTCAATCAATTCCTCTACTTGGTTTTTCTCAAATACACATACAAGCGCCTCACTCCCAGTTCCGTTTTTAACAAGGTGGTAACCATGTATTTTCTCTCTTGGATTAAAAGTGGAAATGTTCTCAAGCTCGTATTCATAAACCTGGTCTATTTTCTTAGGATCGGAGAATGGGAACTTAATCACTCTGATTGAGGTTGGATTCTCCAAAATAGAAGTTGCTATATCACTTTTCGGAAGCGAGTATGCTTTAAAAACTTCAGCTAATGAATTAGAGTCTCCGGTAGGGGAAGGAGATTTTTCAGTCCGTATTGTCTGTAGCAATTGGACATCCCTCAATCCTCTTTTAATTAAGGAAACTTTAATATCTTTACTACCTATATCTAATCCGACAAATCTTCCGTACATGGTTTAAGTAATCTACTTAATCTTATGGTTTAAATCTAAAGTAAAGGTCCTTCAAAGTCAAATCATTACTACATCCTTTTAGCCCTTGTAAGCGTTATTACCTGAACCTTGTAAGCTCCTGAATTAAGTAGCATCTTAGAGCACTCATCGCTCGTTGAGCCAGTAGTAAACACATCGTCTACAAGCAATACGGATTTCCCCTTAAACTTATGATCATCCGTAACCGAAAATGCCCCTTTTACGTTCGATCTTCTCTCACCCTCGCTACTAATTTCAATCTGAGGCCTAGTCTCTCTCACTCTCCTTAGTCCAAATAGATCACAGTTCACCCCGGCATATTTAGCCAATTCGTTTGCCAGTATCGCAGATTGGTTGTACTCCCTTTGTCTTAGTTTAACTATGTGTAGAGGAACCGGAACTACACAATCGAAGTTATCCAAATCGTTAGGGAAATTAGTAATCAAAATGTCTACTAGCACATCCCCCTTGCTTAATTTCCCCTCGTACTTAAAACTAACTATCATCTCTCTAATTTTCCCATCATAAATAGCAATAGAGCGCGCCTTTTCAAAACAAAACTTACCTTGAACACATTTACCACATAGATGGTCATCACTTTCTTCGGCCTGTTCTATATAGTCCTCGTGCTCAGAATTAAAGAATCCAAAGGGTACTCCGCATTTTCTACAAAAGGACCAGTTATTTACAAACCTTATATCACTAAAGCATAAACCACAGAGATTCTCGCTATTGAGTGCTGCAGTTTCACAGGAAGGACATACTTTTGGAAATAAAATGTCTAGCATATATTAAGAAGAACAGATTGATCCCATAAATACTGTTTTATTCTTTAAATCCAAAGTTAGTACTAAATGAAATACAATAAGGCAGGCGTTAGCAGTTAAAAATAAATCTCCTTAAACTCTCATAGGCATAATTACTGATACGTAAACCTCATCATCGTCTGGTTTTATTACAGCCGGGCTCAGCTCATCAATCAAACCAATTTGTACTTTCTCTTGTGTAATAGCCTCTAATACATCCATCAAATACCTGGCATTGAATCCAAGCTCAGTAGGCTCCCCTGAATAATTAATAGATATAGACTCTTTCGCTTCGCCAAATTCAGGTGATACTGATACAAGTGTAATAAGATCTTTGTCTATATTAAGTTTTACACTTCTTGTTTTCTCTGATGAAAGTATAGAAACTCTTTTTAAAGCACTCAATAATTCATCTCTTCCTATACTTATTGTAATTTTTGTTACCTCAGGTGTTACTTGCTTGTAATCGGGGAAATCAGCGTCTATGAGCCTCGTTATAAGTACAACGTTTTCTCCCTCTGCCATAAAGAAGTTATCCCCAACTCCAATTCTAACTGTGTCTGATAACTTTAAGACCTTTCTTAGTTCCGTAACTCCCTTTTTAGGAACTACAAACCCCTTATCAAACTTAATACCACCATCAATTTTCTTCTCAACAAGAGAAAGACGATGCCCGTCCGTAGCTACCAGCCTTAATATCTTTTTACCTGACTCCTCAAAATATATCCCCGCAAGATTTCTTCTCAATTCATCAGGGGAAACAGCAAATATCGTCTTAGATATCATGTCCTCTATTAAAAAGCTTTCTAAACTAAATAAATTATCCGAGTGCAAGTCTGGGACTATTGGAAAATCTTCGCTAGGCAACCCGGCAATCTTAAAATTTGCTGAAGAGCTTCTAATTTCGACCCAGTGGTTTCCTATCTCCTCAATCTCTATCTGGCCATCCGGAAGTTCATTAATAATCTCATACAATTTTCTTGCGGGTATTGCTAAACTACCTTCTTTTGAGACCTCAGCATCACACCAGGTACTCATAGTGGTCTCTAAATCTGTAGTGGATATTTCAATTTTGTTATTTTTTAGAGTAATAAGAACATGAGAGAGAACAGGCATAGTGGCACGCCTTTCAGAAATCCCCTGAACTAATCCTAGTTTTCGTGAAAAATCCCCTACTTGAATTTTAAATTTCATGGTGTCTACTCCTGTCTATAATATTAATAATTTATTCTAATTATCTAGTAGTAATAGTAGTAGGGTCTGTGAATTTGTGGATAAATACCCTATTTACTTTATTTTACAATTGATATTCCGTCTTTTTTGTGTTGATAAATATGTTGATGATCCCGATGACTTATCAACCATTATCCACAGGAATTTAAGCATATCCCCTTTTTAACTTTTTATCCACAATTACACCCACAGTGTTTTACACCGTTTATCCACTCATTAGTGCTTCTATTTTTAGTGATAAAGAGTCCACATTTTTTGTAAGAGGGAGGTCTTTACCTAGGAGCCTTTCAATTTTTTTAACAGCGTGGATAACCGTAGAATGATCTTTCCCACCGAATTTTTCTCCTATTTCAGGATAGGAAGCCCCCGTGTACCTGCGTGCAAGATACATTGCGATTTGTCTGGGTACGGCAATGTTTTTTTGTTTTCTTCCCGATTTTAAGTCTTGCACTCTCATACCGAAAAAGTTTACTACCTCTTTTTGAATACTCTCTATAGTTACAAATCTATTATCCTGATTTTTTACAATGTTTTTTAAGACTTCTTTTGCGAGATCCAACGAAATCTCAGCGTTCAAGAGTTTTGCGTGAGCAATTATATTTGTTAGAGCACCCTCAAGCTCCCTAATGTTTGAAGTAGTATTTTTGGCAATATAAAGTCCGACTTCATTTGGCAGCACAACCCCTGCGCTCTCAGCTTTATTTTTAATAATTGCAATTCTTGTTTCGGTCTCGGGCGGTTGTATATCGGTGAGAAGACCCCACTCGAACCTAGAGCGTAATCTTTCTTCAAGATAGGACATATCCTTAGGGGATTTATCGCTGGTTAGAACTATCTGCTTTTTAGATTCATAAAGCGCGTTAAAAGTGTGGAAAAACTCCTCCTGGGTACTTTCTTTGCCTGCTATAAACTGTATGTCGTCTATTAGAAGTACATCGCAGCCGAATCTGTATCTGTTTCTGAACTCTTCCATTTTATTGGATTTAATACTATTTATAACCTGGTTTGTAAAATGCTCAGCAGATATGCAGCATATTCTCGCCATATTGGATGTCGACTTTAACACCTCGTTCCCTATGGCGTTAATAAGGTGAGTTTTTCCAAGCCCAACCCCTCCGTAGATGAAAAGGGGGTTGTAAGCTTCGCCTGGGTTTCTTGCAACTGCGGTTGAGGCAGCGTGCGCAAACTGATTGCTCGGCCCTACAATGAACCTGTCAAAAGTATAGTTCGGGCTTAGAAAACCGGTAAATAATTTGCCCAGTTTTGACTCTTTATGTTTTTCTTCCTTTTTAAGGCTCTTTCCTTCTTTTTGCAGCGGTTCACTATCATCCGATATGATTTTCACTTCTAGTGTGATGCCATAAATTTCTTCAATGGTGTCTTTAATAAATTCAAGATAGTGATTTTCTATCCAGTCTCTGTCAAATTGATTATTAGCTTTAAGAACTAAAATTTCTTGGGTTTCAGTTACCGCTTTTAGAGGTGTAAACCAGAAGAATACCTGTGGATTAGATTTCTTTTTAATCCTTTGGAGTACCTCTTGCCACCGTACTTTTTTGATTGATGTATCTGGGTCTACTATTTCTTGTGAAATGGATCCCGGGAGCTCTGATTGACTAATAAAGAATTCTAATCCTCTATCATCATTAGTCCTTTCTGAAAAGAGGGATCTGAGATCATATTTTAGGGGCGTTCTTTTAGTAGTCAATTATCCCTCCAATACTCCTTTGCAAAAACAACTTACCCACAAACTATCAACAGCATGTGGACAACTTTTGTGTAGAAAGTTAGTCTATGAAGTGTCCCATCCAATCCAGTAGGATACATCCTAACAGATCATAAAATACCTTGTCAAGTTTTTTTTTATTATTACATAATTACAGTTAGTTACGTAGGGAATTTAGCTTTATATTTGCTGTTGTTTTTTTCATCTAAGATCGCACAATTTAGAAGTTATCCACAGGTCACTGGACACCGTTTTATTTGCAAATCACCGAAAACATAGATTTTTTTAAGAAATTTCAGGGGTAAATATTTTAGTTTTTTATGGTGCTATTTTTGTTCTTAAATACTATTTTCCTGAGCGTTCTCAATACCCTTTTTTTCATCTACCCTGCTTAGTAAAAAAGCACCCAATATAAAAAACACAATTAATGATAGAATGCTAAGCCGGCTTGAGCCTGCTATTTGAGATACAATAGCAAATACCAAGGGTCCAATAATACCTGCAAATTTTGAACTCATTCCGTAAAAGCCATAAAATTCACCCGTTTTTGATTTAGGCAGCATAGAGCCAAACAAAGAACGGCTGAGAGCTTGAGTTCCTCCCTGTACTGTGCCTACTAGAAATGCCAGGATCCAAAAGTGAAGCGCTGTCTCCATGAAGTAGCCGCCGATTGAAATCATTGTGTAGACAAAGAGTCCAAAAAGGATTGAGTTTTTAGTCCCTATATATTTTGCCAGTCTTCCGAAGGCGAAAGAAAATGGGATCCCCACGAACTGGGTCATGAGCAGCGCCCCTATTAGAGTTGTTTGATCAATGCCTATTTCAACACCGTAAATCGTAGCCATCTTGATGATTGTCCCAATACCATCGTTATATATCCAGAAGGCGACTAAGAAAAGGAATAACTCTCTGTAGCTTCTAAGTTCTTTGAATGTAGTGGCTACTCTTTTAAAACCCCCTGTTAAGGGATTAATATGCGGGCCTATGTTTTCTTTAACTTTAGGTTCCCTGACATTTCTCAGAATAGGGATAGTGAAAATTGCCCACCAAATTGAAACTGTCACAAAAGAGAGGCGAGTAGCAAGTATTTTGTCAGACATCAGCTCAATCATTAACACGTTTATACCAAGGAGAATTCCTCCCCCTAGGTACCCAAGGGCGTATCCTTTAGTTGATACCTGGTCCATTTTTTCGGGGCTAGCAATGTGCGGAAGTAATGAGTTGTAGAACACTTCAGATGTTGCAAACCCTATGTTGCCTAGAATAAAAAATACAGAGGCCATGAGCCAGTCACCGGTGGTGACAAAGTAAAGAAGTGCTGTAGCAAAGATTCCAAGCGCAGCAAAAGTCATTAAAAGTTTTTTCTTAGTCCCTGAGTAATCCGCAATAGCCCCCATTATAGGAGCCAAAAATGCTGAGATTAAGAGCGCTCCCGCGGTTGTATATCCCCAGTACACTGTTGCCGTATTACCTGGCAGGTTAACCCCTGCAACCTGGCTATAGTAAACCGGAAGCACCGCAGCCATGACTGTTGTGGCAAAGGCAGAATTTGCCCAGTCATACATACACCAGCTCAGGATTTCTCCGCGTTTATTTTTATGAGAATTGACTATAGGCATTATTCACTTTAAACGGTTTGTTAGGGCACAGTTAACCTCAGATTATTTAGTATTATTATTGGAAATCACTCAAAAGCCAATGAGCCTTAAACTTCTCTGATTAGAAAACCGATCTCTAAACGGCCAACTAATGCTATATAGTTACAGTGTTTTTTGTAAAGACTTTTATATACTCAAAATATTTCTAAAAGATAAGTAAATGGTAATCATTTCCACCTAATAATTACTTGAAATTAGTTCCATATTATGAGATAATGTATGTAGTTTAAGGATTTGGGGCTAATTAAGGAAATAAATCACTCGGAGGTCATTATGCTAAGTAAAGAGATTCAGGATGCACTTAACAATCAGATAAAGAACGAGTACTTTTCGTCTTACACATATCTTTCTATGGCAGCTTACTGCGAATCTATTAATATGCAGGGTTTTGCAACTTGGATGAGAAAGCAGAGCGAGGAAGAACTTGCGCATGCGATGAGGCTATTTGATTACATTATTAACCGCGACGGACGTGTAGTTCTTCACTCGATAGATAAACCACAGACAAAGTTTAAATCTTTAAAAGAGATATTTCAGATAGTTTTAGATAATGAAAGAGAGGTTACGGGGATGATAAACAAGCTCTATGAACAGGCGATCAGCGAAAACGATCATGCCACCTCTGTAGAACTACAGTGGTTTATACAGGAGCAGGTAGAAGAGGAAAAAAGCGCAAATGAGATTTTAGATAAACTAAAATTGGCGGGCGATAACAGTTCCGCCCTCCTTATTTTGGATGCACAGCTCTCAGAGAGGAGTTCAGTGGAGTAGCTGTTTAATATTGTTCAACGAATGGATTTGATTTAAAGAAAAATCCCATTTAAGGCAAAACCCTTAGTGGGATTTTTTTAGGGATTAAACGATATGGACAAGGTCAAATTTGAGTTCTGGTTTGAGTTCGCAAGCACATACTCTTATCTATCAGAGTGCCGTATCGAGGACCTGGCAAGAGGAGAAGTAATTGCTATTGAATGGTATAAAAAGCTCTAGAAATTTTCTACATATTTCTTCGGTACTGACCCCCCACTTCATAGAGCGAGTGGGTAATCTCGCCAAGCGTACAAAACTTTACGGCTTCCATTATTTTCTCAAAAGTATTCTCATTATTAATTACTGCATTCTGCAATGCCTTGATAACTTCACTTGATTCTTTTTTATAGCGGTTTGATACCGATTTAACGAATTCGACCTGATAATCTTTTTCGTCTTTTGTCGAGCGTGTTACCTCTTTGGGGGTGATGGTGGGCGAACCCTCATCTGATAAATATGTGTTTACACCTATTACTGGATATTCCCCACTGTTTTTTAGAGTTTCATAATGGAGCGACTCTTCCTGAATTTTGCCCCTCTGATACATTTTTTCCATAGCTCCAAGAACTCCGCCCCTCTCAGTCAGTCTATCAAATTCTTTAAGTACAGAATCTTCAACAAGGTCGGTAAGCTCCTCAACAAAAAATGAGCCCTGAAGGGGGTTTTCATTTTTAGCGGACCCAAGTTCTCTATTGATAATAAGCTGTATTGCTATAGCTCTTCTTACCGATTCTTCCGTTGGAGTCGTGATGGCTTCATCATAGGCGTTGGTGTGTAGGGAATTACAGTTGTCGTATATTGCGGTCAACGCCTGAAGTGTGGTCCTTATATCATTAAACGATATCTCCTGTGCATGCAGTGACCTGCCGGATGTCTGAATATGGTATTTGAGTTTTTGAGAGCGATCGTTCGCTCCGTATTTTAACTTCATGGCTTTTGCCCAAATGCGGCGCGCTACCCTTCCGATCACTGTGTACTCAGGTTCCAAACCGTTAGAAAAGAAGAATGAAAAATTGGGCGCGAAATCGTCTACATCCATACCTCTGGATAAAAAATACTCTACAAAGGTAAAGCCGTTTGCGAGAGTGAAAGCGAGCTGAGTTATAGGATTGGCTCCTGCCTCTGCCATGTGATAGCCTGAAATTGAGATCGAGTAGAAGTTTTGAATATTATGATCAATAAAATACTCCTGGATGTCTCCCTGTATTGTTAGCGATGTCTCAGTTGAAAATATACAGGTGTTTTGCGCCTGATCTTCTTTTAGGATATCTGCCTGCACAGTTCCTCTAACTTGTGAAAGGGTTTTACTTTTTATCTTTTCATATACCTCTTTAGAAAGCACTTGATCACCTGTGACGCCTAAGAGCATAAGTCCTAGACCGTCGTTACCTTCCGGTAATTTCCCATTATATTCAGGAATTCTTTGATCAATTTTTTTATATATATCTTTTATTTTTTTTCGTACCTCTTTCTCCAAACCGTTTTCCCGTATGTAGAGTTCGCACTGCTGATCTACTGCGGCGTTTAAGAAAAATGCGAGCACTATTGCTGCAGGGCCGTTAATTGTCATTGATACAGATGTAGAGGGATTGTAAAGATCAAAACCGCTATATAGTTTTTTGGCATCGTCGAGGCACGCAATTGAAACTCCTGAATTGCCGATTTTACCGTAGATGTCAGGGCGGTAATCAGGGTTCTCCCCATATAGGGTTACGGAATCAAACGCGGTCGACAACCTCTTGGCGGGAGTATTTAAAGAAACATAATGAAACCTTTTGTTGGTCCTCTCGGGGCCCCCTTCTCCTGCAAACATTCGGGTTGGGTCTTCGTTTTGTCTTTTAAACGGGAATACGCCTGCAGTATATGGAAATTCGCCGGGTACGTTTTCCTGAAGGCTCCACCTCAGGATATCTCCATATCCCTCATATGTGGGAAGTGAAATTCGCGCAATCCGATTCATAGAAAGAGAGTTAGTGTAGGTCTCGGATTTAATTTCTCTGCCCCTTACTTTATAAACGTATATGTCGTTATGATAACGTTCCAACTTATTATTCCAGTCCTCAAGTATCTTCCAGTTATCCGGGTCAAGTTCCTTGGATGTTTTTTGATATAGCCGCTCTAATTCTTTTTTTGCTTCATTATTTGAAGTTTTATTCTCATTTAGTAACTTAATCGCTTTCTTTATTCCATAAAGTTTCTGTGCGGTTTCTCTCTGTTTATTCACCCAAATGTTGTAGTCGTGAATTGTTTCCGTGATCTCAGAAAGATAACGTGTTCTTTTGGGCGGGATAATGTATCTTTCTAAATTTGATTTTGAAGTACCCTTATACGTAGAAACCAAAGGAGAGCTTCCTTTATCTGAAATGGCTTTTATTACTGCACGGTATAGATCATCTACACCAGGGTCATTAAACATAGAGGCTATTGTCCCGTAAATCGGTAGCTCCTCATCTTTTGAGTCCCAGAGCAGGTTATTGCGCCTGTATTGTTTCCGCACATCACGAAGTGCATCTAGCGCGCCGCTCTTATCAAATTTATTAATCGCCACTAAGTCCGCGTAATCGAGCATATCTATTTTTTCAAGCTGTGTTGCGGCGCCGTAGTCAGAGGTCATTACATATAGAGACGTATCTGAGAGCCCCACAATCTCAGTGTCCGACTGACCAATGCCTGAGGTTTCAAGCACAATCAGATCAAAGCCAGCAAATTTTAAAATACTAATAATTTCCGGTATATGTTTTGATAGAGCGAGGTTTGACTGACGAGTAGCGAGTGAGCGCATATATACACGTTCACTATCAATGGAGTTCATTCTGATCCTGTCGCCTAGTAGCGCTCCTCCGGTTTTTCTTTTTGACGGGTCTACTGAAATAATAGCGATCCGTTTATCTTTAAAGTCGGTCAAGAATCTCCGCACCAGTTCATCAACAATCGAGGACTTCCCGGCGCCCCCTGTTCCCGTAATCCCTAAGACTGGAATGCGGGGCAAACTTTTTAGCTCAAGGCTAATTTTTTCCATAACGGGTCGCGCAAGTTTATTACTATTCTCTAGAGCCGATATCAATTTGCTCAAGTCATTAATTGATTCCTGTCTTATATTTTCTAGGATGCTGTTAGAGTCAATATTTCCTAATGCATAGTCTATCTGACTCAGTAAATCATTAATCATTCCCTGAAGCCCCATTGCCCTCCCGTCATCGGGAGTATAAATTCTAGCTATACCGTAGGCATGGAGGCCCTCTATTTCGGAGGGGAGTATCGTTCCGCCCCCGCCTCCAAATATTTTTATATGCCCGCTGTCTCTTTCCCGAAGAAGGTCATACATATATTTAAAGAACTCCATATGACCGCCCTGATATGAGGTTACGGCAATTGCCTGCACATCCTCTTGAATTGCTGTATTTACGATATCCTCTGCGGAGCGGTTATGACCAAGATGTATTACCTCAGCACCGGAAGATTGTAAGATTCTTCTCATTATGTTGATAGTGACATCATGGCCGTCAAATAGGGAAGTAGCTGAAACGATACGTATTTTATTTTTAGGTATGTAGATAGAATCTATTTCTTTTCTTATTTGTTGTTGTGCCATTACCAGATCCTGTCTCTATAAGACTTTAATAATTTAACTGAACGCTCGTTCAGTCTTATTATAAATGAATATTGGCTCTTGTGTCAAGTGTGTTAATGTAAATATATATACAATTAACTGCAGCCATAAGGCAAATATATATAATATTTATGTTGATAAAGTGATAATGAATTGTAGAAAGATGTTGAGCGATTGTTCAGAGAGAGAGTTCGAGTATAATAATTTATATATAAGATTTAGTGTTTTGTTATTTGATCTAAGATCGATTTAGTCTGTGTTTCTATATATCGCTCAAGAGTATAATTTTTCTGAAGCGCCCAACGCCTGAATGCCCACATCTGTCCCTGCACCATAATATTATGTGCCGTTAAAAGTATATTTTTCTCATCTATTTTGAAACTTCCTTGCTCAACTCCGTGCTTCAAAATATTCTCAAAGATTTCGGTCATATCCTCTTCCGATTTAAATATGTACTTTCTATTTTCATGCGATAAGGATTTTGTTTCCTGATATAAAAATATTATGTAGTCTTGCAGCTCATCAATTATTCTGTAGTATATTTCTATAGCGTTTTTAAGGCTTTGGGCACTGTCCTTGGTAATTTCTACTGACGGCTTTACTCTCATTCTTACCGTGGAATTAATATAGTCACATACCAGGATTAATATATCCTCTTTTGTTCTAATATACTCATACAACGTCCCAATACTCATTCCAAACTTTTGAGCAATTTCCCTGATCGTAGTCCTATGGAAACCCTTACGGACAAAAAGATCTACAGCGGCGTTTACTATCTCCTTTCTTCTAATTTCTATTAGGTCCTTGTCTTTAACTGAGGACTCAATTTCCTTTTTAGATATACTCACCTGGGTCTCCTTCTAGCTTTTCTTCAGCATTCTCTGTATATGAATGTTAGGTGATAGCATAACATATGCTGAACGCTCGTTCACCAAAAGCATAGTTGATAATGCTCACATTTGTCAAGTGATATTAGTTAGTACTAGGCTTTGGGGACCTAGTATAAAAAGAGCTACGGAGTTACCTCTACTCCCTTCCAGAATGCCACGTGGTCTTTAATCTCTTTGGCAGCTTCTTTGGGCTCTGGGTAGTGCCAGGCTGCATCATTATTTTCGTTGCCGTCTACTGCTATATGGTAATAGCTGGCAACTCCCTTCCAGGG
>SMWY01000099.1 GCA_004356555.1 Candidatus Dadabacteria bacterium | reverse complement strand
TCTCGCACCACATAAATTTACTCTTCACCTATAGGGGTAAACCACGCAAAAGTATTAGAACTGCTTTCAAGAATGCATGTATTAGAGCAGGTATAAAAAGTCTTAGGTTTCATGATCTTAGACACACTTTTGCAACTCGTTTAGTACTTGCTGGAGTCGATCTAGCGAGCGTTTCTAAGCTCTTAGGACACTCAACAATTCACATGACTATGCGATATGCTCATCCGGCCGAAAATACAAAACCCCGCCAGATGAAGGATCTAGGGGATCAGGATTATACTAAATTTGTCTGCGTGGAAACTACTAATTCAGGTAAAGATTTGATCACACCTGCTCTGGATGAACAACATACACTAGAGTTGAATATAATAGTTGAAAAACTTAACGAGCTGATTTAAATTGATAGTAAAACTCATGAAATTAAATGAATCTGAAATCCTCATCAGTCCGTATATTTTGGTGAATAGGAGGTAATAATCATGAAAACATATTTAATAATTGCTTTTGCTTTGGTTTTGTTTGTGGGGTTTAAATTTATTGGGACAAGTAACTCGACCGAGAATATTTCTACAGCTGTGGAGGCTTCCGTAAGTGAGAAGCCGTCAAAAGAAGAGCTTAAGAAAAAGCTTACTCCACTTCAGTATAAAGTGACTCAGGAACACGGTACGGAAAGAGCTTTTAGTAACGAATATTGGGATAACAAAAAACCCGGAATTTATGTTGATATAGTTTCTGGAGAGCCTGTCTTTAGCTCTAAAGATAAATTCAAGTCCGGTACAGGCTGGCCCAGTTTTACAAAACCCTTGGTTACTGAAAATATTGTAGAAGTAGAGGATAATTCATTTTTTATGAAAAGAGTTGATATTAGAAGTAAAAATGCCGACTCTCACCTAGGGCACTTGTTTAATGACGGACCGGGACCAACCGGGCTTAGATATTGCATAAACTCAGCAGCTCTTAGATTTATTCCTGCAGAAGACTTAAATAAAGAAGGCTATGAAGAGTATGTAGTGCTTTTTAAATAAGAAATGGTTCGCAATCTACAGGATTAAGTCCGTGTTTGAATATGCGCTGTACCAGCCGAACCAGAATGCCCGGTGTGCGGGTAGGCGGTAAAGGACTCTGCCATCAGAGGACTCAAGCTTTGATTCGGATAATGCCCATTTGTTACCGTTGACATCGGTGACAGAACTGTCTTGATCCCAAGACTGAAACTTTACACCCTTTGCTTCGTAAACCCTCGCAGCACCCGATTTGTCAGTTAGAACTACGAATTCTAAATCTCTGATATTGTTATGATATATTGGATTTTTTGATAAATAATCAATGCTTATAGCAATTGGTTTGTCGGGATACTGGCTGAATACAAGACCAAGCACTTCATCTTTATTCTTTAGGCGTTTGTCCAGCTTGGGAACATTGAACATAAGCTCGTCCGTTGCGAAATATTCTCTGTAAGCTGCGCCTTCCGAGTAATCCCTCTTGTGCCCGGTATCTAAGGAAAGCACTTTTGTCCCAGGGTGCCGCTTTTTCCACTCTCCCCATGTTGTAGTCACAACACTCATCCGCTCAAGTTCTATGTCTTTATCGGCAAGCTCACCAACCACAGGCCTCCCCCAGAGTGTGTTCCAAAGGGACTGTGTTTCCTTGTCGTACATGAGTTTATTTGATCGATATAGAAATCCGCTTGTTCCAATTTCATGATTAACGCCGGCGTGCTCAGTTTTGTATAAAATCATTGAGCCGCAAAGTGTGCAGTACACACCGGCAACAGGGGTTTCACCAACCTTATCCACAAACATTTCATGCCAGGCCATTATGCGCTTGGGATATGCACGCACATCGCCATTAACCTCGATTCCAAAGACAATGTCCTTATCATCTAAGTACTTTGCTTCTTTTGCCAAAATCATCTTGGGGCTTCTAAGAGGGGGGATGCCGTCCTGCTTTACGCCGCCCCATCTGATTTCGTCGAGTCTTATTTTAGCACTGCGGTCGCTTGAGAAATAGCCCTGAAACTTGGGGTCGATCAACCCGTATAGAAGTGATTTAAACTCCGGGTATTGCGAATGGATTTTTTGATCCCTGTTCCAGATCCACTCGTACCATTTATCAAGCTCGTATCCGTAGCTTTGACCCGTTTTATCTTCCAGTAGTTTTACTAACTTCGCCGTAGATGCGGGATTATTGCTCATATAGATAACCTCAAGCATCATTATCGGAAATGTAGGCTCCCAGTTCTCGCTTATATACTTATATGCTTTGATTTGATCTTCCTCAGGGGAAGCCACAAGCGCTACAAATGACACAGGGACTGTATTTCCCGGAGATATTGATTCCTTAGAGTAGGAAATCTCGGAAATTAAAGTGACTGAAAGAATAAAGAGTGCTGATGTAGTTAGAATGAATATCCTTTTGTTTTTCATATTAATGGATTAGATATTAAGCTTAAGAAAAGGATTCGTAGAAGATATAGCGTGTATTTTGAATTTCTTATGCAGGTACTGGAGCTTCTTCCGGGGAATAAGCTCACTACATTTGGGCAATAAAAATTGGCCATGTGACATACCAATACCGCTTTAATTTGTATTATAACTCTGCATAAGCATATCTATGTTGTAAAACTATCCATTTTTTTATTTTCTGGTATAATTTTCCGTTTGATTTGATGAATAAGTGCTTAGAAACACTATAAAAATATAAACAAACTTAAGGGGTTTTGGCATATGAAAGTCAATATGGAGAATCTGAGCGATACTCAGAGAAAATTACAGGTGATAGTTCCTGCTGATGTAGTAAAACAAGAGCGCAACGCTGTATTTAAAGAGATATATCAGGTTGCCAAAGTAAAAGGCTTTCGTCCTGGAAAAGCGCCGGTAAATGTGGTTGAAGCAATGTATAAGAGTGAAATTCTTAGTGAAACTATGCAGAAGCTCTTATCTAACACCCTTGAAGATGCTCTAAGAGAAGCTGAGGTAAACCCTATTAACCGCCCAGAGATAACCCCGCCTGATGCCATAGAAGAGGATAAAGATTTTGAGTACACCGTTTTATTTGAGGTTCTTCCAGAAATTGAGCTCGGACAGTACAAAGAGCTAAAGCTAAAAAAAGATAAGCAGGCTGTGAAGGACGAGGACGTGGATCAAGCCATCCTACACCTTCGCGAACATAAGGCTGAAGTAAAACCATATGAGAAAAAGAAGGCCGTAAAGGACGGCGACGTAGTAATAGTCGATTTTGAAGGATTTCTTGACGGGGAGCCGCTAAAAGATCTTAAACGTGAGAATGTCCAGTTTATAGTGGGCGAAAAGAAGATGATCCCCGAATTTGAAGAAAATGTGATGGGTATGAAAAAGGAAGAGGAAAAGGAGTTTGATGTTACATACGACGAGAGTTTTCCTGTCGAAGAAGCAAGGGGAAAGGCCGTTCATTACGTGCTTAAACTAAAAGATGTTCTAAAAAGAACCATGCCCAAGGCTAATGATGAGCTGGCCAAGGGGATTGGGCTTGAATCCATTGATGAGCTTAAAAACAAGATAAAGGAAGACCTCGGCCGTCAGCTTGAGCAGCAGGCTGAGACAAAATTGAGAAAAGAGCTTATGGATATTCTGGTTGAGAATAACCCTTCCCTTGAGGCGCCGGGGAGTCTGGTGCAGCAAGAGGCCGAAAGACTCGTTCAAAGCGTAAAGCAGAATATGCAGCAGCGCGGCGTGCCCGAAATGGACTTAGACGAAAAGACTTTAGAAGAAATTGGTAATCACGCCGTCAGAAACGTCAAGGCATCATTGGTGCTAGGAGAAATTTCAAGAAAAGAGGAAATCAGCGTTTCTGAAGAGGAAATAAAGGAGAGTCTTTCCAACATTGCCCAGTCCTATAATATGAACACCGAGCAGATCCATGATCTGTATGAGAAGAATAATCTCCTTGAGGGGCTAGAGGGCAACCTTGCGGAGCAGAAAGTCATTGATTTTATTATAGAAAATGCTGATGTTGATGAGGTTCCCGTCGAGGATAATCACGTTGACAATAAACCGTAGTATCTGTATACTGATCTCTAATGTCCAGCTATGTACCGATCGTAATTGAGCAGACCAGCAGGGGCGAGAGGGCATATGATATTTTCTCCCGTTTATTAAAAGACAGGATAGTTTTCGTTGGCTCCATGATAAATGACGCAGTTGCTGATACTGTAATAGCACAGCTTCTATTTTTAGAGTCAGAGAACCCTGAAAAAGATATATATATCTATGTCAATTCTCCTGGGGGTAATGTAACATCTGGGCTCGCGATTTATGACACTATACAGTATGTAAAGCCAGATGTGGCGACAATGTGCATAGGTCAGGCAGCGAGTATGGGAGCAGTGCTTCTGGCAGCTGGTGCCAAGGGTAAAAGATACTGCCTGCCTAATTCCAGGGTTATGATCCATCAGGTGCTTGGTGGAGTTGAGGGACAAGCTTCGGACATCGAGATTCACGCAAGAGAAATCCTCAGGATACGTGAGGATATTAACAAAATACTTGCAAAGCATACAAACCAGTCAATTGATAAGATACGAGTGGATACGGAAAGAGATTTTTTTCTTAAACCCGAAGATGCCTTAGAATATGGACTAATTGATGCTATAATTACTCATAGAGAGGAGGCGACCAAGTGACTTCGAAAAGGGACGCAAAAGAGGGGAAGCTATATTGCTCTTTTTGCGGAAAGAGCCAAAAAGAAGTTCGGAAGCTTATTGCCGGGCCAACTGTATACATTTGTAACGAATGTATAGAGCTATGTAATGAGATAATAGCTGATGAAGATGCGAAAGAAGGGGTACTTAAAAAACGCCATTCAAGCCTTCCGACACCACCGCAAACTAAAAAATTCCTGGACGAATATGTAATTGGACAGGATAGAGCAAAGAAAATATTATCTGTGGCTGTTTATAACCACTACAAAAGAGTTGAGCTAAATGCCTATTCCAATGGAAAAAGAAACGTTGACGTAGAGGTGCAGAAGAGTAATATCCTTTTGATGGGGCCTACAGGTAGCGGTAAGACCCTGTTGGCACAGACTCTGGCAAGGCTCTTGGACGTGCCGTTTACGATTGTAGATGCCACTTGTTATACTGAAGCCGGATACGTTGGTGAAGACGTAGAAAACATGATTGTGAGTCTATTACAAGCTGCAGATTATGACCTTGAAAGGGCTTCAAAAGGTATTATATATATAGATGAGATTGACAAGCTGGCACGTAAAACCGGAGACAGCCCATCAATTACAAGGGATGTTTCGGGTGAAGGTGTGCAACAGGCCCTTCTCAAGATTATGGAAGGCACAAAGGCAAATGTACCGCCCAAAGGCGGGAGAAAACATCCTCAGCAGGAGTTTCTACAGATAGATACAACTAACATCCTATTTATCTGCGGTGGGGCTTTCTGTGGGCTTGAAGATATAATCAAGGAGAGGATAGGCGAAAAATCAATTGGTTTTGAAGCCACTCTCGGAAATATTGATGAAAAAGATATTGGTGCTGTTCTAAAAGAGGTTCAGCCGGAGGATCAGATAAAGTTCGGACTGATTCCTGAATTTGTAGGCAGGATACCTGTTGTGGCTACTTTAGAAGAGCTGAGTGAGGATTCTTTTATCGAGATTCTTACAAAACCAAAAAATGCGATTATTAAGCAGTTCCAAAAACTTATGGAGCTTGAAGGTGTCGAGCTTGAAGTTACGGATGATGCGCTTGCCGAAATTGCTCGTGAAGCTATTAAGAAAAAAACAGGAGCAAGGGGGCTAAGGGCCATAATCGAAAACGTTATGCTCGATATTTCTTATGAAGTTCCTTCATTAAAAGGACTTACACGTTGTGTTATATCTGAAGAGGTGATAAAGGGTACGGGCGATCCCCTGTTTATTTATGAAGAGGAAGCCCGCTTAGGTACATAAGTATTTAGGTGCATAGGATGTAATTCCAGTAGTCAAGGAGAATAACATGCCAATGTTCTTTAACGATGGAGATGGAAAAGAACAAGTAGAGACCCTACCGTTATTACCGTTAAGGGATGTAGTTATATTTCCCTATATGGTTGCTCCGCTTTTTGTAGGCCGTGAAAAATCCATTCGCGCCCTAGAGGAGGCGATGAAGAAAAACAAGGAGATATTCCTTGTCGCTCAGAAAGACGCTAAAACGAATGATCCAACTGAAAAAGATATACATGACATAGGGACAATTGGAACAATTGTTCAAATGCTCAGGCTTCCGGACGGTACTGTAAAAGTTCTTGTGGAAGGTAAGAGCAGGGCGTGTGTCAGGAATTACCTGCCAAATAAGAACTATATCATGGTGGAAGTGGAGAAGATTCCTGAGCGCGATGATACTGGAGTTGAAACAGAGGCCCTTGTTCGCACTCTTGTCACAGCATTTGAAAACTATGTAAAGTTTAATAAAAAAATTCCATCTGAAGTGCTTGTAACGGTATCTTCAATTGAAGATACCGGACGGCTTTCGGATACAATCTCCTCTCATCTGAGCTTTAAGCTTGAAGACAAGCAGGAGATACTCGAGACTATTAATCCCGCTAAACGGCTTGAAAAACTATATGAAAAGATTCAGTCCGAAGTTGAAATTATGCAGATTGAAAAGAAGATCAGGGGACGAGTCAAGAAACAGATGGAAAAGGCTCAGAAAGAATACTATCTGACAGAGCAGATGAGAGCGATTCAAAAAGAGCTTGGCGAAAAAGATGATCTCAAGTCTGAGATTCAGGAATTTGAAGATAAGCTCAAAAAGAAAAAGATGTCTAAAGAGGCTGAGCAGAAAGTAAAGAAAGAAATCAAAAAACTAAAGCAGATGTCTCCGATGTCGGCTGAAGCCACAGTTGGAAGAAATTACATAGACTGGCTTTTGTCCATTCCTTGGAAAGATGAAAAAACTGATGACAGGATCGACATCGACAAAGCTCATAATATTCTTGAAGAAGACCACTTTGGTCTTGAGAAACCCAAAGAGAGGATCCTTGAGTATCTTGCTGTTCAGGCTCTTACTAAAAAAATCAAAGGTCCTATACTTTGTTTTGTAGGACCTCCTGGAGTTGGTAAAACTTCACTGGCCAAATCGATAGCCCGCTCAATGGGGCGTAAATTCGTTAGGGTATCTTTAGGTGGAGTTAGAGATGAAGCGGAGATTAGGGGACACCGCCGGACTTATATTGGCGCTTTGCCTGGAAAGATAATTCAGGGAGTAAAAAAAGCCGGGACTAACAATCCGGTATTTCTGCTCGATGAAATTGATAAACTTGGAATGGATTTCAGAGGTGATCCGGCATCAGCACTTCTTGAAGCGCTTGATCCGGAGCAGAATGCATTTTTTAACGACCATTATCTTGAAGTTGATTACGATTTATCAAATGTGATGTTCATAACTACGGCAAACGTACTTCACACTATACCGTGGGCGCTTCAAGATAGGATGGAAATCATAAGGATTTCCGGTTACACGGAAGATGAAAAGCTTGAGATAGCTAAGAAATTCCTTGTTCCTAAACAGCGTGAGGCGCATGGTCTTAAAGAAGAGAACCTTAAGATTTCTGATAACACTATTCTTGATGTGATCAGGTATTACACTAGAGAAGCCGGAGTGAGGACACTAGAGCGTGAAATTGCGAACCTTTGCAGAAAGGCCGCAAGGGACGTGGTTAAAAAGGGGCCGGATCACATTGTTAAGTTAACTCCGGCAGTGATCAAGAAAGAAAACTATCTTGGTATACCTAGGTTTAAGCACGGTGAGATAGAAGAAAAAGACCATATCGGAATGTCCACAGGACTTGCCTGGACTGAAGTCGGTGGAGAGCTGCTTACTATAGAAGTTTCAATCGTACCCGGCAAAGGTAATTTCACGGTTACTGGTAAGCTGGGTGAGGTAATGCAGGAATCCACTCAGGCTGCTATGAGTTACGTAAGATCAAGAGCCGAAAAACTAGGCCTTGAGCGTGGTTTCCATCAGAAGGTGGATATACACATTCATGTTCCGGAGGGGGCAACACCCAAGGACGGACCTTCAGCTGGTATAGCAATTTCAACGGCTATAGTTTCAGCTCTTATAAGAAAGCCGGTTAAACATGATATTGCTATGACTGGAGAAATCACTCTCAGAGGAAGAGTACTTCCAATCGGCGGGTTAAAGGAGAAGATACTTGCAGCACACAGGGGTAAAGTGAAAACTATAATTATCCCTCAGGATAATGAAAAAGACCTTAAGGAGATACGCGAAAGCATACTTAAGGATATAACGATTAAAATTGTCGAACATATGGACGAAGTACTTGAAGCAGCAATTGTTTCAGATGTTCCAGTACTTCAAGACATTACTATTCCACCTCCAACCATGACAATTGGTGATGGGATTGGAGCTAACGTAAACTAAAAATCAAAGGGGCTGGTTAGTAATCAGCCCCTCTTTTTAATCCGTTATAAAGCCTATAATTTAAGTAGTATGTGCGGGTAGTTGTACTGAAGATTAGGAGATAGTTATGGCTCGTGTAGTCCATTTTGAAATCCATGCCGATGACCCTGAGCGTGCGATTGATTTTTATGAATCAGCACTGGGATGGGAGTTTGCTAAATGGGATGGGCCAGGAGAGCATTGGCTTATCAAAACGGGATCTCAGGATGAGCCGGGTATAAACGGGGGACTTATGAGAAGACAGGGTCCGCTGAGCGGTGATGAGGTTAATGCGTTTGTATGTACCGTTCAAGTGGAATCTATTGAGGATACGGTATCTAAAGTCGAAGAGAGCGGCGGGACGGTCTCGATCCCCAAGTTCTCGGTGCCCGGAGTGGGATGGATCGCATATTTTGAGGACACGGAGGGCAATACTTTTGGAGCACTCGAACCTCTGGAACAAACGGAGGCTCATTAAACTAAAAGCAACCAGATATTGCCTGATTTAAATTATAAAAAGCACGCGTAGTATGTATAGACAATGGGTGTAAATTCAGTTATATATTACCCCCTCATTAGCACGAGGGCGGTTAGCTCAGCACGGGAGAGCGCTTGCCTTACAAGCAAGATGTCACAGGTTCAAATCCTGTACCGCCCACCATTTGAAGTACTAATTTCGGAGCCGTAGTTCAGCCTGGTTAGAACGCTGGCCTGTCAAGCCAGAGGTCGCGAGTTCAAATCTCGTCGGCTCCGCCACTACTTACTT
>SMWY01000098.1 GCA_004356555.1 Candidatus Dadabacteria bacterium | reverse complement strand
CAGTCTTTACACTCACAGCTGCATCTGCACGTTTCACACTTACAGTTCTCACACTCGCACTTTACCTTCTTTTCTTCGTTAGCCATGGTTAATACCTCCTATTTATTAGTAGCAAATATTTTTTGCTCTCACTTAAATAGACGGAGGAGTTTTAAAAAAGACGCAAAAATTCGTGCTGTACAGGTCTTCAAAAATACCGCTAGGTAAAAAAATTCTTATGATAGGCTTGCAGTTGATGGTGGTAAATGTGCTGCCCCCCAATAGTCAAGCTTGATTTAAGTTGGAATGCGGGTGCTTCCTGGCCATTTTGATGACCACCTGTTTATAGGGTTTTATGCCAAAAATCTAACTTATACTATGGACCTATTATAGGGGGTCAGGTCAAAACCAGCTTTTGTCCAATACCGGGTTTCGATCCTCTGGGGTCGAGTTCTATCCGCCCGGGGACATTTGGGGCTTCCTGCACAGATAAAACCGCCCTAAGTGATCCATTTCCCTTATTATTCTCATCACACCCTGTTATTAACACCAACATAATCATAAAAAGAATGACCAAGCAGCTGATTTTCAAAATAGCACTCTCTGTGCTCCGGCAATAATCTTCTTTCATTGTTACTAGCCTCCTCTCTATACATATTATAGTAAATCTGTACTGCTCTACTTTTGTCAAGCTTAATTTAAGTTGGAATGCGGATAGCGGACAGTGTCCGCTTCCATATGATTTTTAAGATGCTTCGCAGGATGGGATCAAGCTGTATAGTTTCAATCTGGCAGCAGAGATAAATAGAATTCGTATGCCGGCGAATTCCGTTGACTCCAATAATATGAGAGTTTATCATCTTTAGTAATGTGAGCATCTATCATATTTGGAGATAACGATGAACGACATGCAAGATACACAGCCGATCCTCGTTCTTGGCGGCACGGGCAAAACGGGTCGCCGTGTGGCGCAGCGACTTAAGGATCGCGGCCTTGTGGTGCAGATTGGTTCGCGCTCAGCTGAGCCGCGGTTCGATTGGCACGATGCAGCCACTTGGGCATCAGTGTTGCAAGGTATGGGCGCAGTGTACATCACCTATCAGCCAGATCTGGCGGTGCAAGGGGCGGTCGAGGCCGTCGGGTCATTCACCAATATGGCTCTGGAGGCTGGGGTCAGGCGTATAGTGTTGCTTTCCGGGCGCGGCGAAGAGGAAGCGCAGCGCGCCGAACAGGCGCTGCAAGATACCGATGCTGACTGGACAATTGTGCGGGCGAGCTGGTTTGCACAGAATTTCAGCGAAAGCTTTCTACTCGACGCTGTACTTGCTGGTGAGGTCACCTTGCCGGTAGGTAAAACGAAGGAGGCGTTCATCGATGTGGAAGACATCGCAGATGTCGTGGTGGAGGCGCTTACGGACGCTTCACACATCGGTCAGCTCTATGAGGTGACCGGGCCCCGCTTGATGACTTTCGCCGATGCGATTGGGGAGATTGCTGAGGCAATCGGCAGGAGTATTCACTACAAGGAAATCCCCGCAAAAGAATACGCTTCGCTGCTTGAGAAGCACGAGGTTCCTTCCGATTATGTGTCGCTTGTGATGTATCTCTTTACGACCGTTCTGGACGGCCGCAACGAGTTCCTTACGGACGGTGTACAACGCGCTCTCGGCCGTGAACCGCGGGACTTCGCTGAGTATGCACGGGAAACCGCTGCAACGGGCGTTTGGACCATCCGGTAATTTGGATGCCAAAGTGTCTTTGCGCTTTTTATGCGGGCGGAGACACGATTTTGTATACTACAGAGTTCCCGCTGTAAAACGGCTGATAGTAACCTCCCGCAAAAAGAAAATAAGTCTGGCCACCTACATCTGTCTTCTGTGCGCCGTCGGGCAGGTGATTTACAATTGCTCCTACAGGAGGCTGTACTACTTTATAGCCATTAGGCTGACTTTGATAGTATGCCCCGCCGCAGTTCCGATAATCATAATTCCCTACACTTAGTGATGTGCAGGAAGAGGGAAGTTCCGTTACAACAGCTCCCTGTGGAGGCGGTATCACTACATACTCTGACTCCTGAGGCGCGTAGTAAACACCATCAGAATAATAGAAGGTGTCTCCTTGAACATATACAGTAGTATAGTTTTGTGGAATGCTTGCGATTGTAGCCCCTATTATCAGTCCGCTGGCAAATGCCCAGCCTGAATAATAGCCGCCCCATGAATTCCAGTATCCACCGTAATATCTGTTGTTGTATTTATTTCCGTAATACTTATTGTTCACATTGACATTAACGTTATTGATATTCACGTTATTGTATCCACCCTGTCTGGGCCTGTTTCCAGGATTATTGTTCCCAGGTCTGTTCTCAGGATTATTAGGCCTATTGCCCGACTGTGAGGGTCTTTGAGCTGGTCTGTTCTGATAGTTGCCAGCTCTGTTGTCTCTGGTCTGAGGAGTATTCCCGCGTTGCCCCTGGCCCTGCATGCTTCGACTCCCTGAGGAATGACCTGAATATTTGACGCTTCCTCCACCTCTGTTGCCAAATCCTCCACCGCCTCCGCGGTCCATGCTATGGCCACCACCGCCACCTCTGCCACCACCACCTCTGCCTCCGCGGGCTATAGCGTCGCTCGTAACGATGAGTAATAATGATAATAATAGAAAAGCGATTAATGCACTACGGAATTTCGTTTTATTCTTCATGTTGAAGATCATTTCGTCGCTCCCTTTTGTTTCTTGAAGTCTATAAAATCAATCTTTACTGCATCCTTGGGAAGATTGGCTTTAAATACCGAGTCAGAAAGATCAGGACTCAGGTTCCAGTTCGAAAATATAGCCTGGTACTGAGGCGCTCCCTCAATCTCCTTGTAATTAATAACCAGCTTGCAGGGGAGGGCAGGCTTCTTGTCCGCAACCCATAATTGCCAATCCACATATTTGCCTATGAACGCAAGGTGTGTGCACTCTTTTCCTCTGACACTGCTATTGCCCACAACCATTCCTCCCACCGTAGTTTCCATAAAAGAATCGTACGGGTCTGAGTTTAGTATGTCTGCGAGCGCGAGCGAAAAGTTGTAATTAGTCATCAGAAAGTCCATTGTTGCGTCAATTGAGTCGGGGGTTTCGAGCTGTCCGTAAAATTTCTTGCTTTCATTATAAATTGTGATCTGATTGCCGTTGTACCACGCCTCTCTTGTACCGCTGTCCCCCGTGTATATCGCGTATACATGATCAGGTCTCTTCACTGATGTTTTCATCGTACCACTAAACTGTATCGTTTCTCCCGAGGTCAGGCTGACGTCATTTGTGATTTCCGTATCAAAGGTGAACTCTTTTAGAGAGATCAGGGCATCTGACATTTCATTTAGTACTTCAAAAGCTTCCGAGTCTATTGTAGATTGAGATGTATCTGTGGTTCCTTTATCCACCTCTTGACCTTGTGCTACCTGTATCAGTCCAGTGAGTGGCATAAAGGCGGAGCTTAGTATAAATAATGCGATTATGAGAGTATTTTTAATCCCTACCATTTTTACCTCCAGCGGTAATATCAATTTATTGCTTTCTATATATTGTAAATGAAATTTATCTTAATTGCATCGCCAATATCAATATGCTGAAAATTCGATTGATTAGTCAAATCGGTGTATTGCACCCCTTTTGCCAAGCTCGGTTTAAGTTGGATGTAGGAATATCAATACTAAATAAGAAAGGGAGCCGCTTTTGTTAAGAGGGCTCCCTTTTATTTTTGTCTTTTTATATTTAATAGCCCGTTGGCTATTTATATTGTGAGTTTATATTCCAACTCACCAGTTGTTTTAAGCATCATATGTGAACTGCCTAGCAAGGTGGACTGTCACACGTTGTCATTATTACTGCCTCCACTAATATTATAGATAATTTTGGGGTCTCAAGTCAAGTAGTTTTTTAGGCGGAGAACCTGAGTCTTAATACGAAAAGACTGGATTTCTTGCCCATATCTACAAACGCAATCTCTTAGTTCAGTACATAGTTTTCTTAAAGCTAGCATCTTTCCCCTTCCCTCTAAACCTAAAAGGGTTCCAGTTTTCGACAAGAGTTCGGAAATGCTCTTGTAGCTCCGGAGTGCATTTCGTCGGTGGATTATTTTTGCAAAGATATATCGGAGAGTTTAGGAAGTAAATTAACTGCTATAGGGAGGGATGTGTATCGCTCTCCTTTTATCAAGTTAGGTTTAAGTTGGAAACATGAATATCAATACTAAACAAAAAAGGGAGCCGAAGCTCCCCTTGTCATTTTTGATTTGTAGTTTTTTTTAGACTTTAAGCAGTCACTTTTCTTCTGTAAATAACCATAAACCCGACTATTCCCAAAATTCCAGCCATTGCTATTAATCCCCATTCGGAAAGGGTTGGGATGTTGGTAGTTCGAATTGTTGGAATTAATCCGAACGTGAGATGATTATTAATAGAAGAGGTTGCATTCGTAACAACGGACAGTGAAGTGACGGGTCCAGTGAACTGGAGAATCCCACTACCTAAGACGCCTTCTTGAGTCGGAATAGAGAGTACCGTGTTGCCACCCGAGACGGTCGCGTTGCCCAAGCCCGAGAGGACCGTGAACGGCTGATCGAATGTGTAGGTAGCGGGGTTCACACCAGCTAAGAACCCTCGCCAGAAAACAATGTAGAGCAAGAGATTATCAACCGGCTGGCTGAACGTTGCAATCCAATTCGATTCTGAATCGTAGTCCGCGGTTTCCGTGCTAGCCGTGAGTGGGGCTGCCGCGTAGTCCGGGGCCTGTCAGATCAAAGTCACCCGGGCCTGTCAGACCCAAAGCATCAAGCGTCACCGTGATGCCATCCAGGTCACCCGGTGAGACGGTGGTATCGTCCCAATCAACGGAGATCGCCATTCCTATGCCTGCAGATGCGGTGGATGCCCACCCCAACATGGCGAGAAGGGTGATTGTCAGTATCCAAGCGTTCGCGAAACGTCGCATTGGTAGCGTTCCCACTCCATCCTGATTGATGTAAGTGTTGAGCCACGAAATCGAGGCGAAACTCCAAGCAGGCAAAGTCCGCCCTAGACCACAACCTTTAAATAGTTTTCTCATTATTTATTCCTCCTTTAAAGACATAATATGCTTTATGAAAAAAAAATAGCACCTATCACTGCGAGCAAAAAATGCTAATCTCTCTAAACTAAAGAAGGATGAACATTGAAATTATCCCATTTTGTGCATAACCCATTTTCCCTCCATTGTCTCACAAAGATAAGCTCACGTCAACACTATGTATAGGTTCACTACATATGAGACAAAGAGGTGTATTGTCCAGCAAATAGTCAAGCAGCATTTAAGAAGTACCCATCTCTATTCCTGTAATACTCTACTTCCGCCTGAATCGGTGTGCGGTATCCATGTGCTGTATGAAGGCAATATGCATAACCTTTTTCTGACATACACAATGGTATCACTTAATTCTATTCGTTTCTTTAGAACTGAATACAGGTTAGCATAAGATTGTAAATCTCTCGCAAGCTATAGAT
>SMWY01000097.1 GCA_004356555.1 Candidatus Dadabacteria bacterium | reverse complement strand
TGGGTCGAGAGATTTACCACGCATTGGAAAGTTGTGGTAACCATATTTATTGTGCTTATTGGACTCACCTTCTATATGTTCACAATTGTTCCGACAGGATTTGTTCCCGAAGAGGATCAGGGCTATTTCATTGTTAATGTACAAGGCCCCGAAGGGTCCTCACTTCAACGTACTATTGAAACAATGGACGAAGTTTATAACATATTGAAAGATACACCCGGAGTTGCACATGTTGTGGCAATGGCGGGGATGAACCTTCTTACCTCAAGTTCGGATTCTAACACAGGGGCAATGTTTGCCATACTAACTCCTTGGGACAAAAGAACATCAAAAAAATTGTCAATTGATTACATACTCTCAAGTGTTAGAAAGCAATTCAAAGATGTTCAGGGGGCTGTAGTAGTAGCGTTTAACGCCCCACCTATACAGGGGCTTAGTACGACCGGAGGATTCCAGTTTGAACTCGAGGATCAGGGCAGTCTCGGTCTTCAAACGCTTGCCAAGGTTATGAATGAGATGATTGAGAAGGGGAACAAGAGGCCTGAACTAATAGGTTTGTTTAGCTCATTTACCGTTAATGTTCCGGGATTGTATATAAAGCTCGACCGTACAAAGGCCAAGACTCTGGGGATTTCAATTTCCGCAATATTCGATACGCTGCAAGCATATTTGGGTGCTCTTTATGTGAATGACTTCAACAGATTCGGCCGTGTTTATAGAGTATTTATTCAAGCAGAAGACAGTTACAGAGCCAAAATAAGTGACATCTCCCGGCTCTATGTGCGAACGGAAACGGGCGGTATGGTACCGCTTAGTACATTGATTGAAATAGAACCGGATGTGGGCCCGGAGACTATTCCACATTACAACCTTTACCGTTCAACAGAGATAGACGGGGATTCGGCTCCCGGCTATAGCTCGGGGCAGGCGATAAAAGCTATGGAAGAATTGGCGGAAGAAATACTGCCTGATGGGATAAGTTATGAGTGGTCCGGGGTTTCGTATCAGGAAATAAAAGCCGGAAACCTTGCACCTTTTATATTTGCATTATCGCTTGTATTTGTTTTTTTGTTTTTAGCGGCGTTATATGAAAGCTGGGCAATGCCGTTTATGGTCATGCTGGCTGTACCGCTTGCTCTACTCGGAGCAATGCTTGCCCAGCACTTAAGAGGCTTATCAAATGATGTTTATTGCCAGATCGGACTAGTAATGCTGATAGGTCTTGCGAGCAAGAACGCTATTTTGATAGTTGAATTCGCTAAGCAGCGAAGAGAAGAAGGGCTCCCAGTGATAGAGGCTGCAATGCAGGCTGCTATGATAAGATTGCGCCCTATTTTAATGACCGCTTTTGCTTTTATCCTTGGTGTTTTCCCCTTAGTCATAGCAAGCGGCGCCGGAGCAAGCAGCCGACATTCACTTGGTACAGCAGTATTTGGGGGAATGATACTTTCCACCATGCTTAGCTTGATAGTTGTTCCTGTGTTCTACGTGATTATTGAGAATCTTAGGGAACGAGGCGCTAAGTCTTGAAAAAATAGAGGAGCATTGGAGGGGCGGAAGACAGACTAAAGAAATGGCATAATGGTATATTCTTAGAATATGGATAAATCTATTTGAGAATCTCCCCCGTTTTTTCACTCCAGAGAAGTAAATCAAGCTCATCTAAGTGAATGCCTATATTGTTTGCAAATTCTTTAAGCTTATGCTCAATTTCCAAATACCTGTCTCTTGTTGTTGGAGGTTTCGGGTTTTTAATAACCTTTAGTTCATAGAGTGTGTTTAGAATATGTTTATCAAGTATTGCATAGCCCGAGAATCCTATATTTCTAAGAAAGTGGCTGGATTCTTTATACCCGATACCCTTGATATTTTTGTTCTTAGCAAAGAAATCTCTTCTTTCGACAGGATCTTGAAATGATTCGAGTAAATCCTTAATCTTAAAATCGTGTTCACTCTTTAAATACTCTCTTGTGTGTATTATGTAAGCCGATCTTGCATTAGGAAATCTATGTACTCCGTCAAGTCTTTTACGGAGCTTCTTTAAATTTCCCCCAGGAAGTATATCTCTCATCGCATCAACTGACTTAAGACCCATCTTTGCGCTTGCTCCCGCTGTGCAAATACAAAACGTAAGCTCTTCAAATATCCTAATGTCGCCTTCATCTCTCAGAATTTTCTTAAAATCGTTCAATCTTGCTCTTATTGATCTTTTCTTTTGTATATAGGCCTGCTTCAAGTTGCGTGAAGTCTGTTTCATCTGTTGAATAAAGTACTTATTAAGGTGGAGAAGAAAGAAATTATTTGTAAATTGTTAATTTCTTGCCCAGAGCTAGGTTGTTCGACTTTAGATTATTCCATTTTTTTATATCAGCTACAGTCACATTATGCTTACTGGCAATTTCCCAGAGAGTATCGCCTGATTTTACTTTGTAACTTACAGGACCGCTGCCGGATGACTTGTTTGAGCTATGGTGTCCATTGGGAATGACCAAGGTTTGTCCTACTCTTATCGAAGAGCCGGAAATGCTATTTGCGCTTTTAATTGACGCAAGTTTAACACCATGCTTTTGGGCGATACCGCCTAAAGTATCACCTGATCTAACTTTATATTTGCTTGGTTGACCGTTACTGGATGAACTGCTTGAACTTGTGTAGGAGCCATTAGAACCTGGTATTGTGAGCACTTGTCCTTTTTTGATGGTTGAACCCTTTATGTTGTTGGCGCTCTTCAGTGATGCAAGTCTGATTCCATGTTTCTCCGCGATACCACCAAGGGTATCACCAGACTTAACTTTGTACTTAGAACTTTTAGTACTGGTGGGTTTTCCACTTGAGCTGGCATAGGTGCTGTTTGTTATATAGGGAATGCTTAGTATTTGGCCGGATCTTATATTTGATTCTTTTATTCCGTTTGCTCTTTTTATAGTTGTAATACTAACTCTGTGTTTGGCAGCAATGCCTCCTAAAGTATCACCGGATTTAACTGTGTATTTCGCAACTTTAGTACTTTTTTTAGGACTTATATCGTCTCCAGAGTAACGGCCTGAAGCTCCTGGAATTGTTAGTACTTGACCTGATCGTATAAGTGAGCCCCTAACCCCATTTGCTTTTCTTATGGATGAAATACTTACTCTGTGTCTGGCTGCAATTGCACCTAAAGTATCACCTGACTTAACTTTATACTTAGCAGTATACGTGGTGTTTTTAGACGATGAATATGTCGGGGCATAACGACCCGGTATTTTTAGATTTTGACCTATTCTTATTGTAGAGCTTTTAAGTCCGTTAGCTCTTTTTATTTTGGAAACGCTCGTTCGATATTTTCCGGCGATTTTACCGAGCGTATCCCCCCTCTTTACCCTATACCTATGGGTAGTGTTTCTCTTAGCAATCTGTGGGTTTACATTTTTAAGTGACGCAATTTGTTGTCCTTTTTGAGCAACTATTGTGCCATAGCCAAGAGGCACATGTATGGGGTAGGGGTTTCCGGGAGGGGTTGCATCGTGTATCAAAGCAGGATTTAATTCGATTAATTTTGCTGAGCTAACCCCTATAACTGTTGCTATATCACGCAAGTTTTTTTGAGGAGCTACTCTCAGCGTTTCGTAAGGTACAGGATCATGGTAGGTAATTCCTACAAATCCATATTTCGCAGGGTCTTTGGCTATTATAAGAGCAGCCATTAGTTTAGGGACATAGTTTTTAGTCTCTCTGGGAAGCGTAAATTCTGAAATTTGCCAAAAATCATTTATCTGATATTTATCTATGGCGTTTTGCACTCTATCTTCCCCACAGTTATAACCCGCTGCTGCTAGTTCCCATGAATGAAACATTGCATATAAGTCGCTTAAGTAATTTGCAGCCGCCTCTGTAGATTTCTCTGGATCCATTCTTTCATCTACCCAGGAATCCACCCTGAGACCATAACGTTTAGCCGTGGGTTTAATGAACTGCCACGGGCCCACGGCTGCGGCATGGGAGCGTGCTTTTACATTAAATCCGCTCTCTATCATCGCAAGATAGACTATCGGTAGGCATCCCGCGCTGGTGTAATATTTTTTTCATGTTCGGGATATATTTGCCCGATCGAGCAAGCCAAATGCTAAAGGATTTGCGTCCTCGAGTTTGGAAATAATTCATGAAATGCATAACCCTGTCGTTTAAGACAACAGGGATTTCTTTTTCATATTCGGGTGCAACATCAGGAAGTTCTATAAAAATGTTTTCAAAGTGATAATAGGTTTTCCAAGCTTGGATATGGGGATTTAAGAAAAAGAAACTCGGCTTAATATTCTCTTGAGATTTGTAGTTTCTGGCGTAGTAGTCAGTATCTCCGTCAATAATTTTGATTTCGGGATTCGAATAATTATTACCCCAGTATATGCCCGGAACATTTGCTTGGGACGTATTTTGGGATTGATACCTGTTGCTGCATCCTATTATGAATAGCAACAAGAGGGTTGTTGAAATTAAAAAATACCTATAAAACATTGACTTTTTTTTATCATAAATTGACACAGAAGTCAACAATTTTGGGCTCAAAATTTAGTATTTAGCTTAAAAACGCAAAATTTGTATCATATAACACTAAAGTACGCTTTGAATTCATTTGGCTTCATATTTGTTAATTCAGCCAGTTTTCTAAGTTTTTCCCGGTTTGTAAGATCTTCTTTGCTAAGCTTTATCATATACTTTTGAGCGACCTCGTAAGATTCTGTATTTATATCCACAAATCGAATCTTGGTTTTGTCAGTTTTAGAGTCTATAAGCTTATCAAAAGATAAAGGAACTTTCTTGCCTCTTTGAATAGTGATTAAGGCTCCTCCACCCCCGCCAAGCAGGAACTTTACAGCGCTATACCCTAAGTCCCTAGTATATTTAGCGTCAAAGGGTATCGGCGGGGCAGATCTGAGTTCATATCCTATTCTTTTATCAACTATTCTTGTATGAACTCCTTTTTCACTTAGAGATTTTATAGTTTGCTGTTTTAATAACTGTCCTAAATCGACTTCTGATAGCCTAATCCTTCCATGCTCATCGACGCTTAAATCTTTTAAATTATTGAGTTCATCCTCGTCCAGTTTCTCGGTAATACCTTCGGCCAGGATTGCAACCCCGTCTTCTCTGCCCACTGACATTCTCTTTATTATGGCCCCTTCAAGTATGGTTATTATCTTTTTCAGGGATATTTTTTTCTCCCTGAATTCCTCGGGGATTAACGTTAAAGTTGCGCCGGAGGCTTTGCCTATTCCAAGAGCAAGGTGGCCGGTTTTTCTCCCCATAGTCACCACGAAATACCACCTTTGTGTAGTCCTGGCATCTTCCATTAGGTGATGGACAAGCCCAGTGCCTATATGACGAGCAGTTTCATAGCCAAATGTCGGAACGTATCCGGGAAGAGGCATATTATTGTCGATTGTTTTCGGAACCTGGGCTATTTTTATCTGTCCCTTCGATTCTTTTTCAAGCCTGCTTGCCAGATAAAGAGTTCCATCTCCTCCAATAGTTATAAGATATTTTACTTCCAGTTTCTTTAAGCAGTTTATAGTGTTTTTCATGCCCCTGCTGCTTGATAGAGGGCTGACTCTGGAAATACCGATTATTGATCCCCCTGTGTTATGAATTCTGGACGTATTTTCTATTGTAAGTATATCTATATGCTTGGTATTACCTTCAGATATCCATTTAAAGCCGTCCCTTATTCCAATTACCTCTATTCCTCGATTTACTGCTTCGATTGTGGCTGCACTAATTACTCCGTTAATTCCTGGAGCAGGTCCACCCCCTACGAGTATTGCGAGTCTCTTTCTCTTCTTAGTTTTTGACTGAGCCATACTTAGTTACCGTTGTTCTATAAAGTATATTTTCTAATGATAGTATCTTCCGGGTCTTTCTTTAAATTCATATTTTTGTTTATAAAAAAACCGTACAAAAATCAGTCCCGCGACAAAGCCGCCAATATGAGCCCAGAATGCAACTCCTCCCGTATCCACTGATTTATCAATGGTACTTATACCGTTTAGAAATTGAATCACGAGCCATAAGAATATTATAGCCGCTGCCGGGACAGATCTTATATTCTTAAGAAAAAAGATAGGGACGGGGTTTCGGAATTGAGAAATTGGAAATAATGTTATGTAAGCTCCGAGCACTCCTGAGATTGCACCGCTTGCACCTATCATAGGGATGAGTGATCCAAGGTTGGTCAATACATGGAATAAAGCAGCGGCCAATCCGCATAAAACGTAGAAAATCAGGTATTTATAATGCCCCATCTTTACTTCAACGTTGCTTCCGAAAATATATAGGAAAAACATGTTCCCTATTAGATGAAGCCAATCTCCATGAATGAACATTGAGGAAACAAACGGGAGGAAACGCTCTGTGAGATCTACATTTAATGATATTGAGAATACCTTTGCGGGGATCAACCCATATGTGTGTATAAATGAATAGATAGACTCACCAAGAGATTCTTCATGTATAAAGACTAGAATATTTAATGCTATCAGCGTTATATTGATAATGGGGAAAGAAGATACACTTCGGCCAATGCTCAGTTTTGACATTATTTGCAAGATTATACATACCTACTAATTTTCTTAAAGTTTTTTCTTTCTGTATGGAATATACACCGCAAAAATATGAACAATCTGCAGGTGAGAAATGACTTGCTTGAATTAAATGGTATTTACACATAAACTGCTAGGCTGTTCCATAGGGCCAATAATATGTTTCAAAAACTTAGATCAGACCTTGTTAAAGAACTAAACCCTATCAGACTACTTTTAGTCAATGCCAACGGATTTTCTTTAAATGGAGTCGGTCCTTCATTAAACCACCGACTAAATGGGAATCAGATTGAGCTTTTAAGAGACTCGGGCGTTGAATGTGTTGCTTTTTCAGGAGCTAAGTCTGAGGAAATTTCATCTGTGGCGGAGAATTTGGGAATAGAATTGCACGAGGCCGTATCGGATATAAAACCATTCTATGCTAAAACGAAGTCCGAATTATCTCTCTCGGATCACGAGATTGCTTTTATTTGCAGAGACTATACCGATCTTCCAATAATGAAAAATATTACATTTACAGCTGTTACACCTGATGCTCCTCTAGCCGTTAAATCTGAGTCTTATTATGCAGCATATGGTATCGGAAGCCATGCTGTAAGAGAGATTGCGAGTTTAATATTAAAGTCAAAAAGATATCCTAACGGATGGTCTGAATAACCTTACTTTCCTAATTCTCTCATTCCTCCTTCATTTATGTGATAAAATAGGCTTTGATGGATACATTCAGTTTTACCAAATCTATAAAGGATAAGGCTCTTGCTTTAGGGTTTGATCTGGTAGGGGTCTCACCTGTAGATTCTTTTCCTGAGAATCAATATTTCAAAGAATGGCTGAGTAAGGGATTTTCAGGTGAAATGAAATACATGGATAGAGCTCCTGAAAGAAGGGAGCACCTAAAACATGTCCTCCCTGACGCTAAATCAGTCATATCATGCGCACTTAATTATAATACCGATTATCCATATTCCGTAGATGAAAAAGATAAATCAAAGGGCTGGATCTCGCGTTATGCCTGGGGGGATGATTACCACCATGTTATGGAAGATAAGCTCGGCGCTGTTATGAATTATATAAAAGAGGAAGCATCTGAGGAAGTTAGTAGTAAAATGTACGTTGATACGGGTCCTGTACTTGAAAGGGTTTATGGTAAATACGCGGGTGTAGGGTGGATTGGGAAAAATACCTGCCTAATAAACCAGGAAATCGGTTCATGGATTTTTATAGGGGAAATAATAACCAGCCTTGAGCTTGACTATGACAATCCTGTCCCCGATAGGTGCGGGACGTGTACAAGATGTATAGACGCATGTCCGACGGATGCGATTATAGAGCCGTATGTGCTTGATTCTAGGATTTGTATCTCATATCTAACAATTGAGCTTAAAGACAAAGTGCCTGTCCAACTTAGAGAGGGTATCGATAACAATATATACGGGTGTGATATTTGTCAGGATGTATGTCCCTGGAACAAAAGGGCCCAAATTACAGATGAGCCTGGATTTAAACCTAGAGAAGATTTGTACAGCCCGGATTTATCATACCTATCAGGGTTAAGTGTCGAGGATTTTAGAATGGTGTTTAAAGGAAGCCCTATAAAAAGGACAAAAAGGCGTGGACTCTTAAGAAATGTTATGATTGCTATGGGGAACTCAGGCAACAAGAATTTTATCCCGCATATCAAAGAATGCTTAAATGATGAAGAACCGCTTGTCAGGGCTCATGCGGTTTGGGCTTTGTGGCGAATAGACGGCCCCGGATCAAATAAAATTCTTTTAGATCATAGAACTGTAGAGACTGATGATTCGGTAAATGAGGAAATTGATTTACTTTTGAATACAGATTAAAGTTTTTATCTATATTCCATATAATCAAATAAATCGTTCATTTTACGAATACTAATTTCTATCAATTGAAACTCAGGGAACATATGACGGAAAAACAAAAACATGATGTTTTAGAAGCGAATGATAATTTTTACCATGCTGTCAAGAGTGGCGATATTGGCCAAATGGATAATGTTTGGATAAAAGATGCAAGTGTAAAATGTGTTCATCCGGGTTGGCCGATGCTCTATGGATGGGAAGCCGTCCGCCAGAGTTGGGAAAATATATTTAGCAATGGAGGGTCTCTCGACATTGAGCTTCCGGATATAAGCGCTCAAATTTCAGGGGATATGGCGTGGGTAATTTGTATAGAGAAGATTAGTTATAAAGTAGGAGATGAAATACAGTTTGTATTTGCTCAGTCAACTAATATATTCAAGTTTGATGGATCAAGCTGGCTTTTAGCGTTGCACCATGCGTCGCCAATCCCGGCACCGAGACGTGAAGTGATATCAAATGAAATATTACAGTAAAGATAGATAGCCATATGCTAGAAATTAAAATTGTAGAATAGATCAGCTCCGGGATTCTCTCCACCTACGTCAGCATCAATTGTAACATTTTTAAAAATCTGATATTCAACAAGAACTTTGTTATATGTAATATTAGTTGAGTCGATTATTGAGTTAGTTGTGCCTCTTTCGTAGGCTATGTAAAGGCCCTCAGCCAGGTATTTCCCTATTTCAACATTTGAAGTCGATACGCTTACCACATCAAGTGATACGGTGCTACCCAGCATTCTTTCCAACTGTGCTGCTGCAATTCCGCCGGCTACTCCTGAGGCTACATTTTGTATAGATTGCCTTTCTCCTGAGCTGATACCTGAAGATGAAGTTCCAAATACTAGATAAGATACGATGTCTGTTTCATCCATTGCGGGATCACTAGTTAGTTTTATTTCCGGTGATGATACCCTTCCGCTTATGTTGATATAAACATTGACATCTGAGACTCTGTATAGCGCCGTTATATCAAGGAATGGATCGAGTTCTTTAGATCCTGAAAAACTGACGTTTCCTTCCTCAATCCTAAAGAGTTTGCCAAGGGTTTCATAAGTGCCCCTTATAACACTTATATCCCCAATTATTCTCACCGTCTGATCATATTTTTTCTTGATATCCAGGTCTCCGCGTAACTCAATGTTTGCTCCGCGACCTCTTACCCAGTTATTATTGCGCATCTTTACCTGCAAATCGAGAGCGACATTCTTATCAAAGTAGTTTTCTTCCTCTCCGCTATCTAAAACAAATTCATCCTGCTCTACATCGGCGAATTGAATTTCCTCTACTTCCCTTTGTGGCTGATCGGGTATTGTGACCCTGGTTTTTGCAACAATAATTTTCCCAGCTATATATACTTTTTCACCTTCTCCTTTTATATTTAGATCACCTGTAAGTTGAGTTGAAATACTCTTAGGCTTTATTAAAAAGTTGTCCATTTCACCGCTTAAAGTGTATGAGAGAGTAGGTATGTCCAATTCCCCATTAAATGTAGCGGTGCCATTGCCGGAGTTTATTTGCAAATCTTGAAGTACAGCTTTTTGACCATTCATTTCAATGACAGCGTTGGGGATGCCAATATCATTCCTGATCGACTTTGTCTGAAATGTAGCTTCTTGAAGCTCTATCCGTCCAATTAGTGTAGGGCTTACAAGGTTTCCTGATGCCTTAAGATCGATAACCAGAGTGCCCTCTGACTTGGTGATTTCGTCAGCCAAGCTTGAAACAGGGCTTAGATTAATCCCACTTGAAATTACACTTAGATTAATTGTCGCTTTTTCAATATTCTCACCAAGTTTATTAAAGTTAAGGTCAATATTTGAGTTCCCGATGGCCTCAAAAACGTTTGTCGAACCTTCGGTAATTAGAAACTGTATATTAAGATTTTGATCTTGGTAAGAAAGGTTAAAAGACACGTTATCATTATCGAAATCCTGATACTGCAAGTCCTGGGATTGTATATTCGCGTTTATAACCGGGTTCTGCATCGTGCCCTGGAGCTCCAGGTTAGCGGTTATGGTTCCCTGAACAGGGGTCTCGAACTCAAGGGCTTTTGTTATATCATCCAAGCTTAGATTGTTTAATTTTACATCTGCATCTATGTTGCCGTTGTAATATATATTTGCATTGGCTAGGACAGAGTTGTCGTTATAGAAGAGGTTAAAATTCTGAAGTATAAAGCTGTCAGGTGCGATGGTTATTAGTATGTTTTCTCTGTTATCAAGTGTTGTGTCTTCAAGCTTCAATATCAACTCACTTATTTCTATGTCTTTTTGAGTAGTGCTCAAATCAAGCAGCGTCGCTTTCATTTCATAACTAAACTGATCATCTTCAATAATGTTTAGATCAAGGTTTATGGCTGTTCCCTCGCTCGTTATATCAAGTGTAATTTCTTGTATTTCCTTCTTATTTATTGCCGCACTGTTGATATCTACTTTAGCTTTAAGCACTGGGTTTTCAGTGCTAATTGTCCCCTCGCCGTCAATTTTTATTGATTTTGCGCTGTATTTCTTGTCCATTGAAAAATCCAACACTTCTCCGTCTATAGTGATTTTTGGATTTTGAAGGGCTCCCGTCACATCACCGCTCGCCTTCAGGCTTCCTGATAGAGCAAGATTTGGAGACATTTCTGAAATAAAACCTAGATTCTCGACCTCTATCTCATACTTGAAGTCTGCTCCCAATTTCTCGGGGCTTTTGCCGGATACAATTAATTTATTCTTGTCAGAGTTAAGCGTAAGAGATTTTATGTCTAGTATCTGATTTTCATATGAAACGTCTATACTTCCATCTGTAATGTTGATTCCAAAAATGCTTGAAGGGTCTATATTGCCTTCGACATCTGCAGAGAGGTATTCTAAGAAGTCTCCTTTTAAAGGTATTTGACCTTTTATATTAAATTGTGATGTTATCTTGCTAAAGTAATTTTGATCTGCGAGTATGGAGCCAAGGTTCACTTCCTCTAGCGTTAATTTCACATCAACTCCAGCTCCACTAGTTGAATAATCTGCTGTCCCCGTTAGTTTCAAATCTCCGGCGTCACTACCCTTAATTTCAAATTTCTTTATGTTTGCTTTAACGTTTAGGTCTGAAAACTCTTCCCAGCTACCAACCACATTTATCTCGGAGTTAAGGACTGCCCCAAGTTGAGTATCAATAAGAAGGTCTGAAGGAGTGTCGATTGCTGCTTCAAGAAGTGTAAAAATCTCTGTTGTCTTTATGTCATTTAATAAAAGTGTGAGATCAAAATTATTATTACCTTCTTTAGAGATTATCCTATTAAGATCAATATCCCCGTCTAGTTTTATTGCTCCCAAATCGCTATTAAAGTTGCCACCCGTTATTTGGATAGTTGTGCCGGACATGGAGATCTCTTCCAATGTTCCTGATACTTTGTTGTGGAAAATCTCTGACTCGGGGATTTTAATAGTCGCCTTGGCTCTAATATTCGTATAGCTTATATATTCTCCGCTGCCTTCAGTCTCTACGTTTAAAGTCCCGATGTTTTCTATTACAAAATTTTGGACCGAAGCATTAAACGAAAATTTAGGTTTGTCTTCAAGGTTATCCGCTTCTGCGTCCAATTTGATCTCAGCATTATTGAATAAGACTTTGAAGTTTTTTATATAGGCTCTATCGCTTGAGTAATAAGCTTTGGTTGATAAGCCTTCAACAGAGATATTTTGATCAGGGGCGTTAAAGTCCGCATTTTTTAAATCAAGCTCTATTTCTCTGTATATATCGATTAATTTTACTGATAGATCTACTTCAGGAATTACGTATTTTGAAACCTTGCTATCGACCCTGTCATCCGTAGTTATTAGAGCGTCTTGTAGAAGGAACTTGGACAGTATTATGCTCCAGTCAGGAGGACTCTTTTCTTTATCGTTTTCTTTTTTTTCTTCAGCTTCGCCAATTTTTTCAAAATTCCATGTGCCGTCCGTATATTTTATAAGATTTACTTCTAGACCGTTTATTAAGAGATTGTCTACAGGTACCACTTTACTGAATAATGTTGAACTGTTTAGCATATGAGGAAGGGAGTAATCAAGTGCAATCTCTTTTACTGTTACAAAGTTCTCACCTTCAATGACGAAAGAAACGTCTGACAATTTGATGTTGTTAAAAAAGTTTCCCTCAAGCTCTCCGATGGTAAATATCTGCCCGGTTGTGGAGCTTACGATGCTTTCAGCTGTACTTCTTACCAGGTTCCTGAAATATTGGGTTTGGGATAGAAAGAAAAGACCTACTAGAGCGACAATTATAACGATGAAGAAAATTCTGATGGAGGCTAGGATTCTTTTACGCATGATTTAAATTATTGGGAATTTAACACTAAGCTCACAAGTAATATTATGTGTAAGAATGATGCTAAACCGCCAAACTAATAATATTACAGAGTTATTATACCCTAGAGGTTTTTTAAAATCATATGAATTTAATTGTTCCATGTGACAGCTATTTTCTAGAGACTTGATATATTCCAATAAGTATCAGTGCTCCACCTACAATAACACCTCCGTCCAGTCTGTTTCCAAGGATTGCCCAGTCGAAGATAAGTCCGAAAACAGGGACTAGCATGGAGGAAAAAGTCGTGATTTTGATATCCAGGTTTTTAAGCAGGTAAAACCATATAGTAAAGTCCACGGCTGAGGCTATTAAACCGGTAAATAGGAGTATGTATATAGAGTGCGCATTCCACTCGATGTTTAATATTCCTTCAGTAGGTATTGCTAGCAAAGCTAGACCAATAGCACCTATGGAAAGCTGCAAACTGCTGACCATATAGATATTCTCTCCGCCCATACGTTTCTTAACCCAAATATTTGAAACCGCCCAAGATATAGCTCCACCAATTATCAAAAGTTCTCCGAATAGTATCTCGGAGTTTTGATGTACTAATGTATCCCAGCCGAGGATACAAACGATTCCGATCGTACCAAGTGCAACCCCTAGCCACTTGCCTCTATTAAGTCGTTCTTTTAAATAAAAGTGAACTAGAAATATTGTCCATATAGGCATAGTATAAAGAAGTACTGAGGTCTTTCCGGCTGTAACATACTTCATGCCGTATAACATAAGACCAAACATTAGGGTAGTTTGGAAAATTGCGATCATTAAGTAGTCTGGAAGCTTTTCTAATTTTGGCCATTCTATCGACTTCACCCTTACAAATATGATCATTGCTACGCCGCCTATTGCACATCTCCATGCCGCAAAGGTAAAAGGCTCTGCGTACCCAAGTCCCATCTTCATGAGCACCCATGAGTATCCCCAGGTGGTGATTGTGAAAACAAGTAGAAAAATGTATAGAAATGTTTTATTCATTTAGAATGCCAATTTATATTCTTTACTGATATTACAGCTATTTAAACTCTAGAACACGCATAAGTACGTTGATTCAATTAACTCATTATCCTATGCAATCTTCTCGTCTTGACAAGGAAACTTAAATATTTATAATTACGTACCCTTTAAATTTTATCTGGGGTCTATTTTTTAAATTGGTCTAATCAAAGTAAAGGTGAGCAGGCTGTAATTAGTTCTAATTTATATCTTATTATAAGGCTGAATCTGGTTGCAGGGGAAGCCGGAGATGCTAAACTAAGTCAGTCTAATCCTATATAGTTTGTACCCCAAATCTTTAAATATTTAGCAGTATTGTATGTATTATTTAACTTTTGATCGGAGGTATATAAAGGTGAAGATTTTAGTAATAATAAGTCAAACACAAGATACAGAGGCTAAGATTCAAGTCTCGGCAAGCGGTGATTCCATTGATACTGAGGGTATGAAATGGATTATGAACCCATATGACGAGTTTGCTATTGAAGAAGCGATTCAAACCAAGGAAAAACACGGGGGGGAGGTAGTGATTGTAGCAATAGGTCCTGCGAGGGTCATTGAAATAATAAGGCAGGCGCTTGCAATGGGTGCGGATAGTGCTGTGCACATTAAGGGCGATAGTTTTGCGGATACTGATTCGTTTGCTACAGGAAAGCTTATCGCGAGTGAAATTAAAAAACTTGGTGAGTTTGATGTGATTTTTACGGGTATGAAAATAATTGATGAAGAATCCGGGCAAGTCGGCGTTCAAGTAGCCGAAGAGCTTGGCATTCCTCATGTTTCTTTGGTAAGTAAAGTAATTGAGATTAACCCAGATTCAAAGAAGGCGATTTGCCAGAAAGAAATTGATGGTGGGCATGTAGTTGTTGAGGTGCCGCTACCCTGTCTTATTACCTGTCCGGACGCTATGAACGAACCAAGATATGCATCATTGCCAGGAATTATGAAGGCAAAGAAAAAGCCTCTTACTGAAGTCAGTATTGATGATATTAATTTTGACGACTTGGGATTTTCAAAAGATGCGGTAAGCAAAGAAGGCGCAAGAGTTAAAACCATTGGTATCGAAGTACCACAAATCGAAAGAAAATTAAAAATAATCAAAGGCGATGACGAACCTATGGTGAAGGGAGAGGCAGTTGCCAAATCTGCTGAGGAGCTTATTAAACTTCTTAGGGAAGACGCCAAAGTTATATAGCACGACATACAACATATATAGAAAATGTAGGAGGAAAGAAATGAGTAACGATGTTTGGGTAGTGGCTGATCTAAAATTAGATGGAACCATTAGAAAAGTGACTTTTGAGGCACTAACAGAAGCTAAAAAGAAACTGGTAGGGAAACTCGGTGGGCAGCTATGTGCCGTGCTTCTTGGCTCGGGAGTTTCAGGGCTTGAAGGGGAGTTAGGCAAGTATGGTGCTGAAAAAGTATATGTCGTTGATAGCGAACTATTAAAAGATTTTAATACCGAAGGCTATGTTATTGCACTAAGCGAATTAATTAAACAAAATGAGCCCGCTGTTGTAATTGCCGGAAACACGGTGTTCGGTCAGGATTATTTCCCTAGAGTTGCCGCGCGCGTAGGTTCTGGGGTTGCGATGGACACGATCTCGATTGATCTTTCTTCAGATAACAAGCTCCAAATAGAGCGTTTTTCACATTCGAGTAAAGCTGTACAGAAGCAGGTGTTTCACGGCGGAACAACTATGATGGCAACAGTGAGACCAAACTCATTTAAAACAGAAGAAGCTCCAGCTACGCCCGAAGTTGTATCAGGCTCGGTAGAATTAAACCCTGGAGATATTCATGTAAAAGTAGTCGAGCTTCAAACAAAAGAATCAGACAGGCCCGAATTGACTGAAGCAGAGAGAGTTGTCGCGGGTGGGCGAGGATTGGGTAGTGAAGAGAATTTCAAATATATATATGAGCTTGCAGATGCTCTGGGTGCAGCTGCAGGTGCTACACGTGCTGCGGTAGACGCAGGCTACTGTCCTTACGACATGCAGGTCGGGCAGACCGGTAAAGCGGTATCGCCGAACCTATATATAGCGATTGCGATTTCAGGTTCTATTCAGCATATTGCAGGAATGGGTTCTTCTAAGGTTATTGTTGCTATCAATAAAGACCCTGATGCTCCTATATTTCAAAAATGTGACTACGGTATAGTAGGCGATCTTTTTGATATATTGCCGCCGTTTACAGAAAAAGTTAAAGCGCTACTTTCAGAAGGGTAACACTAAGTACTAACTATAGGGACGGCCGAGTGGTCGTCCCTACTATATCTACCATCTCTATTTTAGCTATTTTCTCACCCAAGAATCTTCCTGCCACAGATAAAAAAGTATCGGATATATCGGTCAAATAAAACTCTCTTTTGGACTGAGAATTGTTTTTGTTAAGAAGGTTTTCTTTGCTTAATATATCTTTAATTTGAGAGGCTGTTTCTTGGGCTGAATCAACAAGAGTGATTTGATTGCCCATAACCTTTCGAATTGTCTGTTTTAGTAGCGGGTAGTGCGTACATCCAAGAACCAGAACATCTATTCCGGTGTCTTTTATAGGATTTAGGTACTGCTCAGCAATACGTTCAGTTATTTCCCCTTCTGTCCACCCTTCATCAGCTAACGGTACGAACAGCGGGCATGCTTTTGAAAATACTTCGATTTCGGAATTTATATTTTCTATAGCTTGTTTGTATGCACTGCTATTTATGGTTGATGGTGTTCCTATTACTCCGATCTTTCCTGTTTTAGTAACACTAGCAGCTTTTCTGGCTCCCGGCTCAATAACTCCTATTACCGGTATATCAAATTCATTCTTCAGACTAGGAAGAGAAACAGAGGATGCAGTATTACAAGCTACTACCAATAGCTTGATGCCTTTTGATATCAGGAACTCTGTGTTGCTATGCGAATAAGCAATTATAGTCCTGCCTGATTTTGTTCCGTAAGGAACTCTGGCTGTATCACCAAGATATATAATATCTTCACCCGGCAAACTCTTAATTAGCTCTTTTACTACCGTGAGGCCGCCTATACCGGAGTCAAATACACCAATTGGGGCATTTTTTATTTCATTTTTCATAGGTTCATTCATATGGTCAAGAATAATGATATTGTTGCTTAGAAGAACACTTCAATCGCTTTCTCTATTGAATCCACTCCGACAAGAGAGATAGAATTATTCCTAGACGCGACTCTGTCAAGATTTATTTTAGGAACTACACATTTGTTAAAACCAAGTTTCTGGGCTTCATTTATTCTCATATCAATGTGGGAGACGCCTCTGACCTCCCCCGCTAAGCCGATTTCACCAAATACTACAACCCCAGGGTCTAGCGGTTTGTTCAAAAAGCTTGAAACAAGGGCCATAGAGATTGCCAAATCAATTGCGGGCTCTTCAATCTTTACTCCCCCTGCTACATTCATGAACACATCTTGCCCCAGTATTTGAAGCCCTGCTCTTTTTTCAAGAACTGCTAAGAGCAATGACACGCGGTTATTATCAAGTCCTATTGTAGTTCTTCTGGGCATCCCAAAACTACAGGCAGACACCAGAGCCTGAATTTCAACGAGTATTGGTCTTGTCCCTTCAATGCTCGGTGTGACAACAGAACCAGAGGCATTTTCCGGCCGCTCGGATAAGAATATCTCAGAAGGGTTCTTGACCTCTTTGAGTCCTATGTCCATCATCTCAAATACGCCGATTTCATTTGTAGAGCCGAATCTATTTTTTATAGCTCTTAAAATTCTATATGGCTGGTCTTTTCCTCCTTCAAAATAAAGCACTGTATCGACCAAATGCTCAAGAACTTTAGGTCCCGCAATCGCTCCTTCTTTTGTGACGTGACCAACAAGAAAGATTGCAGGGCCGCCCGTTTTTGCGTGCTGCATTAATTTAGCGGTGCACTCTCTAATCTGACCCACGCTGCCTGGAGCGGACGCCAGCTCCTCTGTATACATCGTCTGGATAGAGTCTATTACCGCTATTAGAGGTGAAAGAGCCTTTATTCTTTCGATTATGCTTTCGACAGAAGTTTCGCATAGTACGAACACTCTATTCGACGTGACCCCAATTCTTTCAGCCCTAATTTTAATCTGCTCGGGTGATTCCTCTCCCGTAACATAAAGAAGATTAAGACTATCGCCCATATCCGATGACGAACTAATATCGTTTAGCATCTGGAGCGCGAGAGTCGATTTCCCTATCCCGGGATCGCCGCCAACTAATATTACAGATCCTGGGACAAATCCTCCTCCAAGTACCCTGTCCAATTCTTTATTATGGGTGAGGTACCTCTCTTCTTTATCACTTTGAATTTCCGTTATTGGTATCGGCTCTGAGGTCTTATTAGTTTTATAAGCTCTTTTTGCTTTTTGTTGTTGCTCTTCAACGTATGTATTCCAGCTTTCGCATTCAGGGCATTTCCCTAGCCATCTGGGTGAAGAGTTTCCGCAGTTTTGGCATACGAACTGTGTGATTATTTTTGATTTTTTCATACGATATTTAGTTTGCTAAAAGTAAGGAGATTATACTACATAATTTAGGACAATGGACGATTCGATAAATAAAGGCTAAATTGATTTTTATAAGCCTGTTATTAGAATTTTGTATATTAAATGTCTATGGAGGACTCATGAGGGAAACTTTAATTGTTACATTAATGCTTTTGGTTGGATCTTTGACGTTTCAAATTACTCACAGTATTGCACACCCATGGACGGAATCAGAAATTGTTATTGTTAATCTTGAGCAAAACTATTTTGAAGCGCTTAAAAACCAGGACCAAGAGCTTATGGATTCACTTCTGCATGAGAACTTTGTCATTTCAAGTATGACTAGAATGACATCCCCGTCTCTGGACAAGCAAACATTTCTTACAACGTTGCCAAAACAAATTATCACATTTCAGGAAATAACACATGTAAAGGTAAATATTAAGGGGAACATGGCCAAGTCTGTAGTAAATATAAGTATGATAAAAACTTATGATGGTAAAGATCATAGCGGAGATTATGAAGTATATAGTATCTGGGTTAAGGAAGGCGGAAATTGGAAATTGCTTGACCGTAGAATAAAATTTGTAGAACCATATTAATAAATTATTTCGTAAGTGTTGTTAGGAACCCCGATAAATATTAACATGTGACGCAGAGATCAGGCTTTTTAATGGATATAATAAAAAGTAATAGGGGATGGGAATTAGTATAAGGAGATTTTATTAGTTATGATGGCAGCACTTTTTTTATTATATGTCATTACAATGGTTCTTGCCTGGTACGGCAAGAGACGTGAATCTATCTATTTATTCATGATCACTTTGATACTTTGTGTGCTGTGGTTTAGGCACCATATTACAGATCCTTTAAATATTAATTTATGAGAATCAAAAAATGACCCCTTCACTCGCCACTAGAATAAACTCTTATGCTGTTTTAGGCATTTGCGGTGTGTTACTGGGGGCATACTATATCCAGTTTGTCGAAGGAGAATTTCCTTGTCCACTGTGTTTGCTTCAAAGGCTTGCCATGCTAGGGGTTGCTTTTGGAGCTATGCTTAATTTGAGGTACGGCATACACACAAGACATTATGGGGTTTCTTTACTAAGTGCTGTTTTTGGTGCCTCAATTTCAATACGTCAAATATTACTTCACATTGACCCCTCAGACTCCGGTTACGGTTCACCCGTTTTAGGTATGCACCTCTACACCTGGGCTTTTATTGTATTTGCGGTTGTGATACTTCTTATAGGGATAATGATGTTTTTCGAAACTCAATTTGAGGATAGTTCTGAAAACAGGTCTGCCAAAAGTATCGGCTGGTTTGTAAAAGCGGTATTTTTCTTAGTTGTATTGATTGCCGCTTCTAATGTTATAACAACCTTCCTTGAATGCGGGTTCGGTCAGTGTCCGGATAACCCAACATCTTACAAAGAACTTTCCTAAATGCTTTTTATCTTGA
>SMWY01000096.1 GCA_004356555.1 Candidatus Dadabacteria bacterium | reverse complement strand
TGTGAACGGTGTGGCGGTCGAGTCAAGCCAAAATTGGGTACCGTCCGTAAAGATGGCACAGCACCAAGGTATTATGCTTGTTACTGGGCAGGTACAAGTAAAAAAAACTTAATTGCCTCTGGACGTAAAAGGAAATGTAGTCTGCCTTATATTCGAGCTAAGTCTATTGAAAGTAGGGTTTGGGCGCCTTTTTTGATGGGGTTTGTTTTTAGTCCAACCAAAACTTTAGAGAATTTGTATAATTCTAAAAAACACAAGGATAAAACCAATCAGTTGAAGGAAACAATAAGCAGGTTAGAACTGGAGTTAAATAAAAAGAATAGAGCGAGAAAAAATCTTTATGAATTAATGGAGGAAGATGGTATAATCATTAATGAGGTAAAAGATATACTACAGATAAACCAGGATGAGAAATTAGGTCTCGAAGGTAATTTAAATGACGCTCAATCAGAATACCAAAAACTAGTATCTATAGCTGAAAATGAGAAGGATATTTCGAATTTTTTACGTAACAACAAAAATCTCTTAAGAAAAGTAAGAAAGGATATATACAATTTGAACTTAAAAGATCGAAAATTGTTAATTGAATCTAGCTTGATGGATAAAGTAACTGTAAATTATCAGGAGGACAATGAGATAGATGGACCTGGAGGTACTTCCTGTAAATTTAAAATGAATACGAACATTAACGTTTTACAAAAGTTCATGGAAGAAGGAAAGATTACTAAATTAGATAAGAATAGTAGGGAGCCTTCTAGCGAGCATAGTTTTCCCAGTGCCGGGTGATCCAATCATAAGCAAATTGTGACCCCCGCTTGCTGCTACTTCCAAAGCCCTTTTGACGTGTTCCTGTCCCTTTACCTCGTGGAAATCGATCTGATATTCCTTTGCCTGATTAAAGATCGAGTTTAAATCTATCTTAGTTGGACTGATCTCCCTTTTGCCTGCAAAAAATTCCACAAGCTCTTGAAGAGAGTCTGGTGCAATTACCTCGACTCCCTCTACAACCGCGGCTTCTTCCGCGTTCTCCTTTGGAAGAATGATCCCCTTTAGCTTTGAGTCCCTTGCACATATTGATGAGGGCAAGGCCCCTTTTATAGATTTTATTTTGCCGTCAAGCGACAGTTCTCCAAGGATAATATAGTCAGAAAGTTTTTCGTGATCTATAAGACCTGTTGCGGCCAAAATACCAAGTGATATGGGTAGGTCAAAAGCAGACCCCTCTTTCCTTATATCGGCAGGTGCTAGATTTACAGTGATTCTTCTCTGTGGAAAATCGTAGCCGCAGTTTTTGATTGCCGCCCTTAATCTTTCCTTGCTCTCTTTCACAGCTCCCTCCGGCAACCCTACAGTTGCAAACTGAGGGAACCCAAGAGCTATATCAACCTCCACTTCCACCAGATAAGCGTCCACTCCCAAAACTGCGCTGCTCAGAACTTTAGCGATCATAGTAGTAGCCGACTATTATAACCTGTGATTAGTGCAATACAGAAGATAATTAAATAATAATAAAGGTGAGCGGTTTTTTGCTCGATTCGATATTAGCATTTTAGGTTTTGTAATAGGCGTAGTATACGTAGAAGACAAATTAAGCTCTAAGGACTAGTTCTCGTTTGGGCGATATAATATATCTTAAAGAAGCTTCTCAATTTCCTCAGCTGGTCTTGCCAGTAATACTTCACTGCCTTTAACTACAATAGGTCTTTGAATCAGGTCAGGATGCTTAACCATTAGCTCTATGATTTGAGAATCGCTTAATTCTTTTTTGGATAGTCCTAATTCTCTATATATCGATTCGTTTTTTCTAAGCAAATCTCTGAGCGGTATACCTAAACTCTTTACTAGTTGAGTGAGTGTTTTTTTTGATAACGGCTCTTCAAAATAATTAACGCTATCAAAATCCGCCTCGCTCTCCCTTAGAATTTTTAGTACTTTTCTGCAAGTGGTACAAGTCGGTTTTACGTATATAGTTATTTTTTCCTTGCTCATAGAGGAGAATTATACCTTAGCTTTCATTTCATATCGAAATGCTAATCAATGTTATGCATATATATTTTTATTGACTTATAACACCAAGTATCCTACACTTTAATTGTGGTTTAGAGGCCTAAGTGTTTTAAATTTTTAACAAATTTGTACTACAAACTATATGAAAGAACCAGACCCTCATTTGTGTGATTTAAAACTTGAATTCATACATACCTTGAAATTTTCTAATCTTATAAATTTTACAACTATTAATCCTATAAGAGGTAAATACGGGATTTAATCACGATGATAGATGAACTTAGTGCTCTTAGGCTTATTGAAGAGCGGTTTCATAAAGCATCCAAAGGTGTCGAATTAGGTATTGGTGACGATGCAGCCGCAGTGGTATTTGATGCTGACAAGCTTGTACTCGCCACTACTGACTCACAGGTTGAGGATATTCATTTTGTAAAATCTCTGATCTCGCCAGCGGAATTGGCCAGAAAAGTAGTTGCTATATCAGTAAGTGATGTAGGGGCTATGGGAGGAGTGCCCAGGTTCATTCTGGCATCCATAGGTTTTTCAGAAAGAGAAGATGAAGAATTTCTTGAAGAGTTGATTTCAGGTTTCGTATCTTCCCTCGAAGAGTTTAAAGTTGAACTTATCGGCGGAAATTTATCTTCGTCTAATAAGCTATTTCTGGATATTACCGTTCTGGGTGAAGTTGAGCCAGATTTAATGGTTAAAAGAAGCGGAGCAACCTCCGGAGATTTGATCTTTGTAAGTGGTAGTTTAGGCGATTCAGCGCTCGGTCTCAAGATACTTCAAGATGGAGAGATAGGTGATGGAAACGAATTTTTAATGAATAGACATCTACGTCCATCACCTAGACTAGCTCTTGGAAGAGAGCTTGCTCAAAAACAATTAGCGACCTCTATGATTGATATTAGCGATGGGCTTATTATTGATCTTGAGAGGATTACTGTTCACAAAGAATTGGGCGCCAGGATAGAACTTTTGCAAATACCAATATCTAAAGAGTACAGCGAGTGTATTCGCCAATTTTCTGATGACAAATATGAGCTGGCTATAAGTGGCGGGGAGGATTATGAGCTTCTTTTTACTTCCCCTGAGGAAAGGCAGAGAGATATTCAAGAAATCTCAAAGAATTTGAACATAAAAATTACTGAGATTGGTTATGTTACCGAAGATGCTACCATACAAGTCATAAATAAAAATGGAGAAGAGACCTACCTTAAGCAAAGGGGATTTGTTCACTTTAATAATTAAATGGAAGATCTTTCATTAAGTAATAATCTCATATTAATTTTGCTTCTTCTTTTTCTGTCAGGCTTTTTCTGTCTGTCAGAGGGGTCCCTTTTTTCATTGGGAAGACATCAGCTAGACAGGTTAAAAAAAGAAGGCAAGAATAGTTCAAAGCTTATTGAGAAGCTCCTAAAGGACCCTTACAAACTTATCATCACTATTCTTTTTGCTGATGAAGTTGTAAATGTTGCCTACACAAGTCTTATAGGTCTTACTGTTAAGGGAATTCTAGATAATTCTTCAAATCAGTCTGTTATGTTAATTTCGATTGCGATTGCGTCTCCAAGTCTTCTCTTGTTAGGAGAGATAGGCCCCAAAACTTTAGGTGTGAAGTACCCAAGAGTAATTGCTACAACGATTTCTTATCCTCTTCACATATTCCATGTTCTGATAACACCTATCAGATGGGTATTAATGGTTCTATCCATAGGATTTACAAGGGTTTTGGGCGGAAAGATAGAGTATGAGCATAACGAAAAGTTTACGCCTGAAGAAGTAAAAACACTTGTTAGTATAGGCAGTGAAGAAGGAGTAATTACCGAAATTGAGAAAAAGCTGGTAGGGAGCTTATTTAAACTTGAGGATGTACCCGCTCATAAAATTATGACCCCCTCAATTGACTGCTTTTTGTTACCGGTCAATCTCTCCAGGTCCCAGGCTCTTTATGAAGTTAAGAAACGAGGGTTTTCAAGAACACCTGTTTATAAGGGTGACAAGGATAATATAGTGGGCGTACTTTATGCCAAAGACCTTCTTTCTTTCGACATATCTGAGGAAAAAACTATTAAGAAGTTTTTAAAACCGCCATATTTTATACCTAGAACAAAAATGGCTTTTGACCTTTTAAGAGAATTCCAACAGCAGCGCATACATATAGCAATTGTTGTCGATGAGTATGGGCGTTTAGACGGTATCGTTACGATGGAGGATATTTTAGAAGAGCTTTTCGGTGAGATCGAAGACGAGAGAAGGGTTGTGAAAAAAGCCGAGGTCAGATGGCAGGGAGAGGCGCTTATTATACCGGGAAGTATGAAGATGGATGAATTTAATGACACCTTTTTATTTACAGTGCTCAGATACGGTGGGATTGAAAATTTAGGAGATGAACTTGAAGAATCAGTTCTTCCATCAGAAGAAGATCACGAGACTGTTGCGGGTTTTGTGTTTGATTTATTCGGCAGTTTCCCGGCGCAAGGGGAGAGTGTTTCATACGGCAGTTTAGCTTTTACGGTAAACCAGGTTTCCGGTAAGAGGATAACCGAGATTAAAATTCAAAGAGCGAAAAAAGAGGTTGCAGATGTCGCTTGAAGTAGTTATCGCAATAATAATAATTTCACTTATATTACAGGCCTTTTTTGCAGGTTCTGAGATAGCTTTAATATCCTGTGACAGAGTAAAAATAAGGTCCCTTGCTGAAGAGGGGTCTAAAAGCGCAAGGCTTGTGTTGAGTGCTTTTAACCAAGTTGAGCGTTTTCTGAGTACCACACTTGTCGGAATTAACCTTTCTCTTATTATTAGCACGATAGTCCTCACATTTTACATACAAGAGAAATACGGACAGGGAGGGGAACTTTATACGGTTTTAATACTTTCACCGTTTATAATAATATTTGGACAAATTGTTCCCAAGGCTGTTTTTCAAAAGAGGAGGAATACTATTATACTATGGGCAATATATCCTCTTTGGGTAGCCTCAAAGATTTTTTATCCAATCCTGATTTTTATAAATATATTCACGAAGAAGCTGCTAAATCTTGTAGGAAGTACCGGAAGTACTTTTATTACCAGAGAAGAGCTTATTGATGTAATAGAGGGCGACACCACGAAACCAACAGCCGACTATAAAGAGAGAATAATTAAGAGGATATTCAGGTTCTCTGAGACAGCAGTGGATGAGATTATGATCCCCCTTATTCACGTATGTGCTCTGAGTGAAGATTCAAAAGTCGGAGATGCAATAAGACTTATAAAAGAGACCGGGCACTCAAGAATCCCTATCTTCTCTGAGCGTGTGGATAACATAACGGGCATGCTTCATTCATTTTATCTCCTTGGTGCCGACCCTAATGATGCTATTAAAAATTATTCGCAACCACCTTTTTATGTGCCGGAGTCAAAACTTGTAGATGAACTTCTTGACGAGATGAAAGAGGGCCGGGCCGGTATGGCAGTGGTTGTTGATGAATACGGGGGAGCAGTTGGTGCTATAACGCTTGAAGATATTTTAGAGGAAATAGTAGGAGAGATTGAGGATGAATACGATAAAGGAATCAAGTTCTGGAGAAAAGCAGGGGATGGAGAGTATCTAATAAATCCGAAAATAGAAATCGAAGCTCTAAATGATGATCTCGGGCTTGGGATTCCTGAAAGCGATGATTATGAAACCCTGGGAGGATTTCTTCTATCAGAAGTAGGCTCTATTCCAAAGTCAGGGGACAAGGTTAAACATGCCAACTACACTTTTACCGTAACCAAGTCTACTTCCCGATCCATTGAGGAAGTAAAACTCAGGATTAAAAAAGGGGAATAAGATTTATTCCCTTATAACCCTTTCACAATTAAAGATAGTTCTTTTTCTTTATCTCTCATTATTTGAGTTTCTTTTTTCTTCTTATGGCCGTGACCGAGTAAATGAAGCACTCCGTGGATAATAAGTTTTTTTAATTCTTCATGGAGCGTAACACCATAGGATTTACTATGCCTCCTGGCAGTGTCTAGAGAGATAACTATATCTCCTAGCAGTGTGAAATCGGGCCCTTCATCCTGTGGAAAGGACAGTACGTCTGTTGTTCTATCTATCTGTCTGTAAGTGCGGTTTAGCTCTCTCATCTTAACGTCATCTATAAATGAGATACTGAGCTCAGAGTCGCCGGGAACACCCAGCTCTTTTAAGACAAGCCGAGCTATTTTATTAATCCCGGTCTTATATTTACGATCAAACTCACCGGTTTCATCTAGAATTGCTATGTTCACAAAAACTATTTTACTCAGTCTTTCCTATATTAGAAACGCCGTAACAGAATTGTAAAAAAGTAACGCATGCTTGGACAGTTCTTTAATTTCTGATATGATTCTTAACCAATTATGGCAAAAAGACAAGCGAAAATTGAAAGAAAGACTTCAGAAGTAAAAGTGAAGATTGATATTTCCCTAGATGGGACGGGGAAATTTGATATCGATACCGGTATACCATTTTTTAACCACATGCTTTCTCAGCTCGCCAAGCATGGTTACTTCGATCTCAATATCAGGGCTATCGGCGACATCGATATAGATTTTCACCACACTGTAGAAGATGTAGGGCTCGCATTGGGAGAAGTAATGTCAGAAGCCCTGGGCGATAAAAGAGGTATAACCAGGTTTGGGGAAGCGTTTGTTCCCTTTGACGAAACTCTTGCGTTTGCTTGTGTAGATCTAAGCGGAAGGCCCCACTTTGAACTTAGAGTGAAAATCCCCAAGTCCAAGGTCGGCGAATTCGATGGTGAGCTTGCGGAAGAGTTCTTTAAGTCTCTTACGAATACGCTCAAATGTAACCTTCATATAGAACTTAAATATGGGGATAACCTCCACCATATTATAGAAGCTATGTTTAAGGCAGTAGGACGTGCTCTTGATAAGGCAACAGGGCTTGACCCAAGGTCCAAGGATATACCCTCAACAAAAGGTAAACTCTAGAAATGATCGCCATTGTAGATTACGGAATGGGCAATCTGAGAAGCGTAAGTAAAGCTTTTCAGAGCCAGGGATTCCCTGTAACGGTAACGAGTAATCCGGATGAAATCTCAAACGCAAGCGGGCTTGTGCTTCCGGGAGTAGGATCATTTGGGGACTGCGTAAAAAATCTTGGTGAATTTGGGCTCATAGATCCAATAAAAGAGTTCATAAATTCCGGAAGGCCGTTTCTAGGGATTTGTTTGGGGCTTCAGGTGCTGTTTGAGGAAAGCGAAGAAGCGCCTGGCGTAAAAGGGCTTGGTCTCATAAAGGGCAAGGTAGTGAAGTTCCCTGATTTTAAGAAAGTAGGCTTAAAAGTCCCACATATGGGGTGGAATCAGGTTACAATTAAAAAAGAAGTTCCAATATTAAAGGGCGTGCCTCAAAACAGCTGGTTTTATTTTGTGCACTCTTATTATCCCAGCCCTGAAGATGAAAGTGTGAGTGTGGTCAAGACACACTACGGTCTGGAATTCACCGCAGCAGTTCAAATAGAAAATATTTTTGCTTCCCAGTTCCATCCTGAAAAAAGTAGCGATCTTGGTCTTAAAATGCTAAGAAATTTTAGTGCCTTGTGCGGTGAAAAGTTAAAGGCTTGAGCGCTTAATTTACAGGATATTTTATTTCAGCACCCTCCGGCATAGACTTTCCAGGCTGATCAGATGTGGAAGTATTACCATATATAGCCTTGTATGCTCCGTAGCTTCTAAGAATTCTCCTAATGTAATTCCTTGTTTCACGGAAAGGGACTTCTTCAATAAACTCGTCTTTTTCAAGACCGTAAAACCTCACTTTCCAATCAGCCGCTCTATGAGGTCCGGCGTTATAACTGGCAAGCGCAAGCTCGACGTCGCCGTTGAACTTGTCCAGCACCTGTTTGAAATAGAAGATACCCATCTCGATATTAATCCTGGGAATTGTGAGCATCGCTGTAGAGAATCCGTTAATCCCAATTTGCCTGGCCACACTTCTTGCTGTGGGCGGGATTAACTGCATAAGTCCAACGGCATCCGCAGGGGATACGACATCTTTTTGGAACCTGCTTTCCTCTCTGATGATTGAATATACAAGGAGCTCATCAACTCCGTATTTTTTGGCATAAGGACCTACAATTTCCTTATAACCTTTTGGGAATGAGAGTCTGTTGGCTTGAGGAAG